>JAHDIA010000005.1:7803-29481 GCA_020631035.1 Chitinophagales bacterium
ACATTTAACTTTTATAAAATGTGTTTTCTATAAAAAATGAGCTTGTCGAATTGGTTAATGAGCTTGTCGAATTGGTTAATGAGCTTGTCGAATTAGGTCCACCAGATTTGGCTACAAGTAGGTTTCGCCTGGTTAACTTTTTATGTTTTATCTGCACAGCACATTCATCCTTCCCCATACGCCACGCTCAAAAACATCCTAAATGCTGCAAATTCCCATTTGAACTTGTAAGAAAAAAGACAAGTTAATTTCCATATATTTTTTTGAACGGGTAATATAAACCCCAATTTGATAATTTTTTTTCAAATTAACACATATATAAAAATACGTTATGCAAATAAAACAAAACAATCAAAACACCACATAAAACACTGTAAATCAATACAAAATGAAATAAAAAAGATTTACCCACCCATTCTCTTCAGTATTGGGTGCGTAAGGAATAAAGCCCATAAAGTTGCACCTATATGCATTTGAATGTGTCATTTTTGAAACATTCAAGCATTAAGTGGCGGTGTAAGAAGTCACTTGCTTTTTATAAGCTATAAAAGTTACTCTCTCTCTAGTTTTGTTGTCATAAGCAATGAAATTAAAAACATAACACAAACACAAAAATCAAATGAAAAATACCGATAGGTATCAAAATTTCATGAAACCCAAAATTATTCACACAACAAAATTCAAAACTTAATTCCCTCTAATATGGAAATTAAAAATACCTTCAAAACTATTTGCCTGTTATTGTGTGTTTGGCTCGTAGAGTCCAACACAATGGCCCAGTGCGGTCCTGGCGAGGACATATTTCCGCCGACCTTCAATGAAGCACTGTTTTCCCTAGACATTTATGAAGACTGTGAAGAAGATGTGGTTGTAATCCCTCCAACTGTCGTAGACAATTGTACTGCCAATCCTTCTTTGACAATTGCTGAAAACGACACAGTTCTGGGTCCTTGCCCCAATAGCTTTGTCAACAGCATTACCTACCGAGCCGAAGATGAGCTTGGTAATTTTTCTCTTTTCAACATCACTGTTCATGTAATGGATCAAGAGCCTCCTGTATTTGATCAGGCTCCCAACGAACTCAATCAAACAGTCAGTTGTGAAGGAGACTTGAACATTATTCCTCCAACAGCCGCCGATAACTGCGGCATCAAAGAAGTAAGTATTTTCTCTGATGAAACAGAACAAATAGGAGATTGTGCCTTCAATTATACCCGTACAATCACCTACCGAGCTTTGGATGAATGCTTGAACTTTGCCTATTACATAGCAACTTACACTGTTCAAGACAATACGGCTCCTATATTTGATCTAGCAGCAGGAGCCCTAGATCAGACAGTTTCTTGTCAATCTGAAATTGCACCTTTTGATCCACCCACAGCTACTGACAATTGTGGAACGGTCAATGTAACAGTTCTTTCAGATGAAACCCTTGAGAATGCTTGTTCTAGTTCTTATCAAAGAGTCATTACCTATCAAGCAAGTGATGCTTGTGGAAATACATCAGATTATACAACTACCATTATTGTAAATGATGATATTGCTCCTGTATTCACTTCTGAACCAGGTAGTTTAGACATTGCGGGCAATTGTGGTTCAAACGATCTGACTGAGTTTCCCAAACCTGTAGCTAGTGACAATTGTAGCAATGTTACAGTAACCATAGTGGGAGACGTAAGCAGTGATGGAGATTGCCAAGGCAATTATACCCGTACCATCACTTATCAAGCAACAGATGCTTGTGGAAATGCCAGTGAAACATTTGATGTAGTCTTATCTATAGGGGACAATACACCACCTAGCTGGACAACAGAAGTTGGCAGTTTAAATGCCGAGTTTGATTGTTCATTGATTGGTACTGTAGACATTCCTCTTCCTGTAGCAAGTGACGATTGTGGTAGTGAAGTTAGTGTCGAATTAATTGGCACCAACACCATTGAAGGAGCTTGTGCGGGCAGTTTCCAACAAGTTTACAATTATCAAGCAATTGATGATTGTGGCAATGTTTCTGCTGCTGATTTTTCAGTAACACTTAGTTTTACAGACAATACACCTCCTATCTTAAATGAAGAAGCAGGTGTTTTAGACATATTGGTTTCTTGTAGTGATATAGCAGGTTTGACTTTACCTGCTCCCACAGCAACAGACAACTGTGGTCAAGTGCAGGTTTCTTTGATTGACGATGTCAATACGGCTGCTGAAACCTGTGCTGCCAATTATTCAAGGGTGCTTACTTATCAAGTGTCTGATGACTGTGGCAATGTGGGAGGTACTTATGATGTTACCATAACGGTAGTAGACGATGTACCTCCTACTTTTTCTGCCATATTTGACGAAAATGTTTCTGCTGGTTGTGGTAACATTCCTGATGTACCCAATGTACAAGCTTTCGACAATTGTGATACAGATTTGGATTTGATCTATACTGCTGACACTACTGCTGGCAGTTGTGCTGGTGGATACATCATTACTAGAACTTGGACTGCTACTGACGATTGTGACAACCAAAACAGTATTACCCAAACCATTGCTGTTGAAGACAATGTACCTCCCGTTATTACAGGTGTTCCTTCAAGTACAACTGTCGACTGTAACTTTATCCCAGAAGTGGGGAACATCCAAGTAACAGACAATTGCGATAATGATCTAGAACTCAATTTTACCGAGAACATTCAAAACCAAACTTGTGCAAACAATTATACTTTACGTAGAGTTTGGCAAGTAGTAGACGATTGTAACAACGAAACTTTTGCCATTCAAGAGTTAACAGTGATTGATACTGTTGGTCCTGTATTTGATTATTTCCCAGCAGACATTCAAGTTAGCTGCAATGCCATACCTGAAGTTGCTCAGCCTACTGCTATAGACCAATGTGCTGGTGATCTAAGTATAGATTTTAGTGAGAGTTTCAACTATGACAACTGTCCTTATATACTTACAAGAACTTGGACTGCTACAGATGATTGTAACAATACTACAAGTAGAAGTCAAATCATTACACTAATAGACGAGGAAGCACCTCAATTTAGCAATGTACCAATCAGTGTAAGTACCAACTGCAACAATATTCCAGAAGTTATGCAACCTAGTATTACAGATAATTGTGATACAGAAATTAGCTTGACTTTTGAAGAAAATATCGAAGGCAATGGCTGTCCATATACCATCATTCGTACCTGGACGGCCACTGATGATTGTGGCAATATAGAGACTGCTTCTCAAAGCATTACTGTAGAGGACAATTCTCCCCCACAAATTCAAAACGTACCAGAAGATGTCACATTAAGTTGTTCTGAATTACCAGAAGCTCCAAACTTAATCGCAACAGATGATTGTGCTGGCGAACTACAAACCAACTTTACAGAAACAATCAATGGGCAAGGTTGTGAATTAACCATCATCAGAACTTGGACTGCGGTTGACCTATGCAACAATGAAGTTGTGGCAGTACAAAACATCACTGTTTCTGATGATAGCAAGCCTGTTTTTGAAGCCTTACCTCCGCAATTCTTAAATTTAAGCTGTACAGATGACATTCCAGAAGTTGCTCCTGTAACAGCGAGTGATGATTGTGATACAGATGTAACAATTGAATTTACAACACATACAGTCAATACTGCTTGTGCTGGCAATTTTACTATATACCGTTCTTGGACAGCAGAAGACGATTGTGACAATAGAGAAATATATGTTCAAACCATTACCGTTTCTGATGAAACAGCTCCTAGTTTTATGGAAGCTGCAGGAGCTTTAAATACAGCTATCTGTACTGGCAATTTGGCAAGTGTTTCTGGACCAAGTGCCCAAGACAACTGTAGTGGTTCTGAAGAAATTGAACTAACACACACAGATGAAATTACTACTGACAACTGTAGTGACATTCAAACCATTAATAGAACTTGGGTAGCCACTGATGAATGTGGCAATAGCAGTGAATACTTACAAGTTATTCAAGTATTTGGCAACATCACTGCTAATATCAATGGCAACAATGACAATTGTGCTGTTCAAGTTAGTAATTTTTGTGCTGCTTATACTGTTCAATGGACAGATGACTTAGGCAACAGTGGAAATGGAGATACCTATACTCCACAAACTGGAACAGAGGGAATCGTTACTTTTACCTTGAGCAACCCAAATGCACCAGTCAATTGTGGTACTGCAACTTTTGAAGCTCCATTCAACTGTGCCAATACTTGCCCACAAATCGTTTCTACCACACCAAGCACACTACATTTGTGTTCAGGTATGAGTTTAGAACTAGCTGCAGAAATCATCAATGAAGATGGGGGGACATTGAATTGGTATGGTGCTGATGGCACACCAATAACAGACCCAAGCAATATTGTACTTGAAAACAATAGTTGTGAAAACATAAACCATACTTTTACTGCAGAATACATTCCAAATGATTCTAACTGTCCAACAGTAAGTTTGTCTACAACAACTGTTACAGTTTATCCAGAAATTTCTTTTGGAGTAAATTCAATAGATTGTGAAATTCATTTGGTCAACCTCTGCCCAAGCTTCATTGTAACTTGGACCGATGGCTATGGCAAGCCTGGGGATGGACCTAGTTATATTGCAGACCCAGGAAGTCAAGGATTTGTAGAATTTACCATTTACAATCCCAATGCCACACAAGCTCCTATCCAATGTCAATTATTGACCACTACACAAGAGTTTCATTGTGGAGATTGTCCAAGTTTGGTTAATCCCACAAGTACCTCTACGAGTGTATGTTCAGGTTCTAGCATTTCTTTAGAAGTGGATATTTTAAATAATGATGGAGGTTCTGTAGTTTGGTATTATGGAGATGGAACTCCAATAACCAATCCATCAGATATTGTTTTAACTACAGATAATTGTAATGGCGAAACAGTTGAGTTTTACGCTGAATATACATCTACCAACGCAAATTGTGAACTTGTTACTTCTGACATAGTAAGTGTAAACGTATATCCAGAAATCAATGCTACAATCATTAATGATGGATGTACTGTTGCACTAAACAATTTAAGTTTGTGTAATGGAGGCTTCGAGATTAGCTGGGAAGACACAGAGGGTAATATGGGAACTGGACCTATCTATAATGCCTCTAATGGGCATAGTGGAACGCTGACATTTACAGTTACCAACACAAATGCTGACGCTCCAAATTTGTGTAATACTGCCACCTTTGTTTCGGCCTATACTTGTCAAGGATGCCCTTCCATTACACTTGATGTAGACAATCCTACAGAGGTTTGTTATGGTGCCCCTGTACATTTAACAGCCCATGTAGACCCTATAGATGGAAATAGTATTCAATGGTTCCATGAATCAGGTGTTCCTTTGGATCAAGTTACCCTAAATGATTTGAATTATTCAGATTGTACTGGTGCTACTTTAGGCTATTACGCTGCTTATCAATCAAGTAATGACAATTGTCCTTTAGTAGAAACAGAAGTAGCTTATGTACAAATACATCCACAAATTACTGCCAGTGCTTCTTCTAATGGCTGTACTGTTACATTAGAAGATTATTGCCAAGATTTCACAGTTAGCTGGGAAGATAGTTTTGGTAATACTGGAACGGGTGATACTTATGCTGCAACAAATGGTGAGAATGGTACGGTTACTTTCTTGGTCAACAACCCAAATGGAATAGAAAGCTGTAATTCTGCTGCTTTTGTTGCATCTTTTGATTGTAGCACTACTTGTCCTGAAGTATTCAATCCTGCTTGTAATCCTCCTGTAGTATGTGAAGGAGAACCATTTAGCTTGATAATTGGTGTAGCAAACTTAGATGGAGGTACATTGCAATGGTATGATGAAAATGACAACCCCATCACCAATACTGAAGACTTAACCATAAACATTGACGATTGTGATGACGGACAATTTGGGTATTATGCAGCCTATACTCCTGCCAACAGTTCTTGTTCAACAGTTACAACAGAAATGGCATATGTTACTGTTTATCCTCAACTACCTAGTAACATTAGTGTTGCTAATAATGGTTGCAACATCAATATTGTAGATGTTTGTGACAACTTTGAAGTTACCTGGTTTGACAATACTGGAGCCAATGGGGACGGACAAACCTATACTGCTGCTCCTGGTACTAGTGGAAATGTAGTATTTACCATTAGCAATCCTGCATCGGGTGTTCCAGCTACTTGTTTGAGTCAAACTTATGATGCCATTGAATTTGAATGTGCTAATTGTCCTAATATTTATGCACCAGCTTGTGATCCTCCTGTTATTTGTCAAGGGGAAACATTCAACCTAACAATCTTAACAGATAACTTAGATGGTGGTACAGTTCAATGGTATGATGAAAATGACAATCTTCTAAGTTCAAGTAACAACATCAATATTGATATGGATCAATGTGAGGGTGGACAATTTGGGTATTATGCTACTTACACACCTGCCAATAGCAACTGTCCAAGCGTTACCACTTCTTTAACTTATGTAAACATTTTCCCTAATATTGAAGCAAACATTGTGAACAATGGATGTGAGGTAATTGTGGAAGATTACTGTACTGCCTTCCCTATTAGTTGGGAAGACGACCAAGGAAATACAGGAGTTGGCAATACCTATAACTCTAATACTGGCGACAATGGAACCATTACATTTACCATAGAAAATCCAAGCAATGGTGCACCTGCCAATTGCCAAAGCAACACCTTTACAGCTGAATATGCTTGTGTCGCTTGTCCTGAAATATTCAATCCAGCTTGTGATCCTCCTGTCATTTGTCAGGGAGAAACCTTTGGTTTAGTTGTTGGATTAAACAATTTGGATGGAGGTACTTTGCAATGGTATGACCAAAATGGTGATCCCATCTCCAATACAGAAAACATTATGATAGAAATGGATGCTTGTACTGGTGGACAATTTGGGTATTATGCCGAATATACACCAAGCAATGCCTCTTGTGCTACTGTAACTACAGACTTGGCATATGTTAACATTTATCCTCAAGTTTCTGCTAACATCACTAGCAATGAATGTGAAGTTATTTTGAGCGATTATTGTGCTGATTTTACTATAGAATGGACAGACGACAATGGCAATTCTGGAAATGGCAATAACTATGCAGGTACACCAGGAGAAAGTGGTAATGTATCATTTACCATTACCAATCCAAATGCACCTGCCAATTGTGCTAGTGCCACATACGATGCCAATTACGATTGTCCTGCTTGTCCTCAAATAGTCAACCCTGCTTGTAGTCCTGCAACAATTTGCGCAGGAGAGCCATTCAGCTTAACTGTTGAAACCATCAACCCTGATGGTGGTACATTACAATGGTTTGATGAGGATGGAAATGCAGTTGACAACCCAGAGGACCTATTCATAAGCATCAATGCCTGTATAGGAGGTTCCTTTGGATATTATGTAGAATATACACCTGCAAATGCTGATTGTCCTAGCATTACTTCAGATATGGCTTATGTTCAAATCTACCCACAAATCAATGCCAGTGTGGTAGCCAGTGGTTGTAATGTGATCTTAGAAAACTACTGTGACAATTTTGAAATCAGTTGGGAAGATGAGCAAGGCAACACTGGAAATGGAGCAGTTTACAATGGCGAAACCAATTCAAATGGTACCGTGACCTTTACTGTTACCAACCCAAACAATGAACAAGCTACTATGTGTATGAGCAATACATTTACAGCTCCATACAGCTGTGCTGACTGTCCTCAAATCTTCAATCCTGCTTGTAGTCCACCTGTTGTTTGTGAGGGAGAAACTTTTGGATTGGTGGTAGGATTTACCAATTTAGATGGTGGTTCTTTGCAATGGTATGACGAAGCAGGCAATCCCGTCAACAATACAGAAGACATTGTTCTAGAATTAGATCAATGTGCGGGTGGTACTTTTGGTTACTATGTAGAATATACACCAGCCAATGCTGATTGTCCTACAGTTACAACTGATATGGCCTATGTAACCATCTATCCTCAAATCAATGCTGAAATTGCTGTTAATGATTGTGAAGTTAACTTGAGTAACTATTGTGAAGATTTCAATATTGCTTGGTTTGATTCAGATGGTAATACAGGAAGTGGTGACAATTATACAGGAAGTGGAAGTGGAACAGTAACTTTCACCGTATCTAATCCAGGAGCAAGTGGCAATTGTTTAAGTCAAACTTTTAATGCTGCTTACAACTGTGATAGCAATGTCGAATGTCCACAATTAATCAACCCTACAGCAAGTACCACAGAAGTTTGTTCTGGTTCAAGTATCTCTTTAGAAGTTGAATTATTGAATGCCAATGGTGGTACACTTGAATGGTTTGATGGGGAAGGCAATCTTGTTGATCCAAACAATATTGTTTTACACAATACAAGTTGTAATACCATTACTTATGGTTTCTATGCTGTATATACCTTAGGTTCTACTGATTGCCCTGATATCAATACTAGCTTAATTGAAGTAAATGTTTATCCTGAATTCAATTATGATTTTGAAACAGATGGTTGTACTGTTACCTTAACCAATTACTGTGAAAACTTCTGGGTAAATTGGATCAGCAGCTTTGGAAAGCCTGGCAATGGCCCTGTGTTCTACGGAGAAGCAGGTGAGACAGGTACAGTAGAGTTTTCTATTTACAATTCTGGAGCCGACAATGCTCCTATTCAATGTCAATTTACAACTGCTACATTTGATTACTCTTGTGATGATTGTCCTGGTCTAATCAATCCTAATGCCAGTCCTAATTACATTTGTGAAGGGGAACTCTTTGAATTAAGTGTAGCAGTAACCAACAATGACGGTGGTACACTGACTTGGTATACAAGTGACAATGAAGCGGTTACTGATCCTAGCGGTTTAAGTTTGACAACTGAGAGTTGTGGAGATGAAATATTTGGATTTTATGCTGAATATGTTCCTAGCAACTCAAGTTGCCCAAGCATTACCTCTGCAACTACTTATGTACATGTTTATCCAGAAATAACTGCCAATGTTGTAGTTGATGATTGTGATATATTCTTAACTGAATTAGCGAATTGTGAAATGTATGAAGTTACTTGGGAAGACAATCTTGGTGCGAGCGGTACTGGTAGTTTGTATACAGCAGTAGATGGTTCAGTAGGTAGTGTTACCTTTACTGTTACCAACCTCATGCCTGGTACTCCAGATGCTTGTTTGAGCAATTCTTTCTCTGCTAACTTTGATTGCGGCAAAGACATTGGTTGTCCATTCTTAGAAGAAGCAAGCATTAGTGAAACAACAATCTGTAGTGGTGAAGCGGTTACATTAGATGTCGTTTTAACAGCTGAAGATGGTGGAACTTTAGAATGGTTTGACCAAGATGGAAACACCATTGATCCAAACAATGTTTCTACTGTTATCACAGGATGTACTGCTCAAGAAATGAGCTTCTATGCAGAATACTATCCTGCAACTGATGGTTGTCCACCTCTTAGTTCAAATGTTGTTACACTATTAATTTATCCACAAATAGAAGTTGTTACAAGTGTTGCAGATTGTATGGTTAGTTTAACAGATGTCTGTGAGGACTATGCTGTTACTTGGTCTGATGATTTAGGCAACAATGGAACTGGTGTTACTTATACTGCTCAAGAGGGAACAAGTGGTACTGTTACATTTACAGTTACCAATCCAAATGGAATTGATGGATGCGAAAGTGTCGAACTAACAGAAAACTTCAGTTGTGCAGAAGCAAGTATATTTGATTTGGCATTGACCAAAACATTGGCAAATGGTCAAGCAGGTACAGTTACGGTAGGTGATATGGTAACATTTACCATTACAGTTTACAATCAAGGAAATGTTGCTGCACAAAACATTCAAATTACTGACTATATTCCAAATGGTTTGACTTTGGCCGACAGTGACTGGATGGCCAATGGCAACAATGCCACAACTACTATAAATGGTCCCTTGATGCCTGGAGATGATACAAGTGTTGACATTAGCTTCACTGTTGATGCAACAGTAGCAGGCACCTTAACAAACTTTGCTGAAATCAGTGGGGCAGAAGATACCAATGGCAATCCTCAAGATGATGTGGATTCAACTCCTGACAATAACAATACCAATGATGGTACACCTATTGACAATGCAACCAATGACTCAAATGATGAGGACGATCACGATCCTGCTAGTATAGTCATTGAAATCGTTTGTCCTCAAATCATAAATCCAAGTGTTACATCTAATGCCATTTGTGCTGGCGAAAGCTATGCTTTGTCAGTAGAAATAATCAATGAAGATGGTGGTATACTTGAATGGTTTGATCAATTTGGCAACACTATCAACAATCCAAACGATATTGTAGCCAGTGCTGGTAACTGTCAAACGAGCTACAGTTATTATGCAACTTATACACCAGCCCAAACAAGCTGCACACCTATTTCTACGATCCCTGTAACTGTCACAGTCTATCCTGAAATTACTGCAAACATCAATGTCAACGAATGTCAAGTAGACCTTGATGATTTTTGTTCAGATTTTGTAGTGAGTTGGACTGATAGTTTTGGCAACTCTGGAAATGGTGACAATTACATTGCACAACCTGGACAAAGTGGTACTGTTACATTTACAGTAAACAATACAGATGCTCCTGAAGGATGCCAAACAGCAAACTTTACAGCTGAGTTCGATTGTGCAGAACCTGTCGCTTGTCCAACTATTTACAGTCCTGTTTGTAATCCACCTGTGGTTTGTAGTGGTCAATCTTTTGCCTTAAATGTAGCTTTAGGCAATCCTGATGGTGGTACATTACAATGGTTTGATGAGAATGACAATCCAGTAGCTGATCCAAGTAGTATGATTTTTGAAAACACTGCTTGTGAAAATGTCATCTATGGTTTTTATGCACAATACACACCAGCCAATACTGTAGATTGTCCTATTGTAACGACTGAGCTTACTTATGTAAGTGTTTACCCTAGTATTGAAGCTAGTGTTACAGAAACAGATTGTCAAGTAGACATTATAACAAATTGCAACTATACTGTAAACTGGATAGATACTTTTGGTGACTCTGGTAGTGGCAATAGCTATTCTGCACAAACTGGTCAAAGTGGTACTGTTACTTTTACAGTAAGCAATCCTAATGCACCAGAAAACTGCCAAATGGCAACTTACTTTGGAAGCTTTGATTGTGCTCCAGCAGTTCCTTGTCCTAGTATCAGCAATCCAATTATAGTACCGAGTATTGTCTGTTCAGGAGAAGCATTCAGCTTATCTGCTGATGTCAATAATCCTGACGAGGGCAATTTACAATGGTACGACCAAGCAGGTAACCCAATTGCTGATCCCAACAATGTTGTTGTGAGCAATACTACTTGTAATGAATTAAACATTGGATACTATGCCATCTATACACCTAGTACAATTGGCTGTGGCCCTACTGTTTCTCAAACTATAAATGTTACAGTCTATCCTGAAATTAATGCAACTGTCAACAGCACTGATTGTCAAGTTTCTTTAGGTGATGTTTGTAACAACTTTACTGTCACTTGGTCTGACAATTTAGGCAACTCTGGAAACGGTACTACTTATACGACTCAAGAAGGAAACAGTGGAACAGTTAACTTTACGGTTAGCAATCCGAATGCGCCTGCTGCTTGTCAAACTACTCCTTTCAGTGGAAACTTCAACTGCCCTGAGGCGGAAGTGTTTGACTTGGCTTTGACCAAAGCTTTGGCTAACAACCAATCTAGTTCTGTTAGTCCTGGTGACTTGGTTACTTTTACAATCACTGTTTACAACCAAGGAAATGTTGCTGCTCAAAATGTTCAAATTACAGATTACATTCCTAGTGGCTTGACCTTGTCTGATGCCAACTGGAATGGAAACGGTTCAACTGCTACTACAAGCCTTGCTGGTCCTATCCAGCCTGGTGCTAGTGCTACTGTTGATGTCTCCTTTACTGTCAATGCAAACATTAGTGGTACTTTGACCAACTTCGCTGAAATCAGTGGAGCACAAGATACCAACGGCAATCCTGGAACAGATGTCGACTCTACTCCTGATGCCAATAATGGAAATGATGGTACACCTATAGACAATGCAACCACCAATCCAAATGACGAAGACGATCACGATCCTGCTAGCATCAAGGTCAACATTACCTGTCCTACTTTGGGCAATCCTGTTGTCAACAACAATGTGGTATGTAATGGTCAGACCATTGCTCTAAGTATTGATGTGATAGATGGTGATGGTGGCAGCATTCAATGGTACGACCAAGCAGGGAATACCATTGCCAATCCTAATAATGTTGTACTGAACAATGAGGCTTGTAACAATACAACTCAAGGCTTCTACGCTGTCTACACTTCAAATAGTGCCGAATGTGGTGAGCTTACTTCTGGTGTCGTAAATGTTAGTGTCTACCCTCAAATCAGTGCTAATGTCAACAGTACAGATTGTCAAATATCATTAAACAGTTCTTGTAACAACTTTACCGTTACTTGGACAGACAATTTAGGCAACTCTGGAAATGGAACAATTTATACGGCTCAAGAAGGTACTAGCGGTACTGTTAACTTTACGGTTAGCAATCCGAATGCTCCTGCTACTTGTCAAGCTGCGACCTATACTGGCACTTTCAACTGTGCTGCTACAGTTACTTGTCCAAGCCTTGGCTTCCCTACTACTACTACAAATGCTACTTGTAGCGGTGGAGCATTTGCACTAAATGTTTCAGTTGGCAATGACGATGGAGGTTCACTTACTTGGTATCATCAAAGTGGTACTGTGGTTAGTAATCCAAATAATGTTGTTGTGAGCAATACTTCTTGTAGCAATGTTACACACGGATACTATGCCATCTACACACCAAGCAATAATGATTGTACACCAATCACTTCTGCTACTGTTCAAGTCGAAGTTTATCCAAACATTGATGCAAATGTAAATACTTCTGATTGCCAAGTATATTTAAGTGATATTTGTAGCAACTTTAACATTACTTGGTCTGACAACTTAGGCAATTCTGGAAATGGCGCAACCTATACAGCTCAAGAAGGCACCAATGGCACAGTTAGCTTTACAGTTAGCAATCCGAATGCACCTGCTACTTGTCAGACGGCTTCATTTAATGGAACTTTCAATTGTGCTGCTACTGTTAATTGCCCAAGCCTTGGCTTCCCTACAAGCACTACCAATACAAATTGTAGCAATGGAGCATTTGCCTTAAATGTTGCTATTGGCAATGACGATGGTGGTATCTTGACTTGGTACGACCAGAGTGGAAATGTAATAAGTAACCCCAACAATATTGTGGTCAACAATACCACTTGTAATGTTGCAAGCTATGGATACTACGCTATTTATACACCAAGCAATAACAATTGTACACCAATCACTTCTGCTACTGTTCAGGTTGAAATTTATCCTAGTATTAGTGCTGTGGTAAACACATCTGATTGTCAAGTGTACTTGAGTGACTACTGTACCAATTTTAATGTTGCATGGTCTGACAACTTGGGCAATACTGGTACTGGAGCTTCCTACATCGCAGCCGAAGGACAAAGTGGTTCTGTTAGCTTTAACATTAGCAATTCCAACGCACCTGTTGGATGTCAAACAGCTACTTACTCTGGCAATTTCAATTGCCCAAGTCAACCAACAATGTGTCCTGAGTTATTGAATCCAACTTGTTCTCCAAACACAATTTGTGAAGGTGAAACATTTAGCCTTTCAGTAGGCATCAACAATCCAGATGGTGGTAGCATCCAATGGTTTGATCAAGCAGGCAATCCTTTGACCAGCTTCAGCGACATCAGCATTGATGTCAACAATTGTCAAGGAGGCCAATTCGGTTACTACGCAGAATATACACCAAGTGATAGCAATTGCCCAGTAGTTACCTCACCATTGGCGTTTGTAGTCGTTCATCCAGAAATCTTTGCCAGCTTTGATGTATCTACTGATGAGTGTATGGTAGACTTAGATGATTTCTGTAGCTTCTATGAAGTAAGTTGGATGGATAGTTATGGCAATACTGGAACTGGAGATATATACAATGCCAATGAAGGACAAAGCGGTTCGGTTACCTTTACAGTAAACAACCCCAATGCTCCTGAAGGTTGTGCAAGTGCAAGCTTTACCAGCAACTTTAATTGTATGGGTACTACCACAACTTGTCCAGACTTAGAGAATGCACAAGTGATTCCACCTGTTGTTTGTAGTGGTCAAACTGTGAGTTTGAGTGTAAACATTTTTGACAATGATGGAGGAATACTTACTTGGTATGACAATAATGGAAATTCAGTAAGCAATCCAAATGCTGTAGTGGTCAACAATACTAGTTGTAATGCAGCAACTCAAGGTTTCTATGCTGTCTACACACCAGCAGATGCTTCTTGTACACCAATTACTTCTATGACTACTTTGGTTCAAGTATATCCTCAAATTGAGGCAAACACCAATACATTGGATGAGGGTTGTAGCATTCAATTAGATGCAAACTGTCCGAACTTCAATATTGTATGGCAAGACAACTTCGGCAACACAGGATCTGGTACTACATATACATCAAATCCTGGTCAAGCTGGTACTGTTAACTTTACAGTTAGCAATCTTGCAAATGGTGTTCCAAGTGCTTGTGGCAGTGCAAGCTTTAGTGCTGCATTCAACTGCCCACAAAGCAGTCCTTGTCCAATCTTAGAAAACCCTGTAGCCTTCCCTGAAGTTGTTTGTAGTGGTGGTCAAGTAAGTTTGAGTATGAACGTTTTGAATGATGATGGAGGCAGCATTACTTGGTATGACACCAATGACAATCTTGTCAGCAATCCAAATGCAGTAACTGTTTACACCAACAATTGTAATGGCGAAACGCTTGGTTACTATGCCATCTATACACCTAGTGGAAGTTGTGCAAGTATTACTTCACAAACTGTATTGGTTCAAGCTTATCCACAAGTTGGAGCTGGCTTTAACATTACCAATGCGGGATGTACAGTAGAGTTATTAGACTACTGTCCGAACTTTAACATTAGCTGGGTAGATGACCAAGGCAACACAGGTACAGGTCCAACATATACTGCTACTGAAAACACCACTGGCTCAGTAGACTTTACCATCTTCAATACAATGGTAGGTGTTCCTGCTGAATGTAATAGTACTATGGTAAGTACTTCATTTGCTTGCGGCATCCCTACAGCTTATGTCTGTGATACCATCAACTACTGTACAGAACCAGGCATCGAATTAAACATTTGCCCTGACTTCTGTGATTTGGGTACACCATTTGGAATCAGTGCCATTGAAGCAACATCAGGATGTATACACGAAATAACCGATGCCAACTGTATTTCCTACATTCCTTATGCACAATCTGGTACCGAAATACTCAGCATTACTGCTTGTAATACAGTAGAATGCCAAACAGTAGTTGCCATCATTACCATTGATAGTGACTGTGACAATGACACTCCATTGGTTGAAGATGATTATGCCAGTACTCAAGCCAACACCAGTATAGACATTTCGGTTCTAGGAAATGACAATGATCCTGATGGAGACGCCTTGATTGTATGCGACTTTACGGAGCCATTAAATGGTATCATTTCAGTTGCCAATGGTGTATTTACTTATACTCCTAACAATGGTTTTGCTGGTACTGATGTGTTCAGTTATACTGTATGTGATGGCAATGGCGGAACAGCTACAGCTCTAGTATATGTAACAGTTGCAGAAGAACCAGGTCAGTTGTCAGCCAATGCTGATAGCTTAACCATTTTGAATAGCGAAATCATCGGCATCAATATATTGGGCAACGACTTCTACCCTGCTGCTTGTAATCCGATGGTGGTTATACTCAATGCTCCACAAAGTGGTTTTGTTACGATTAACGATGGTGGAATCATTAGCTATGAACCACAACCTGGTTTTGTGGGTGATGTTGTCTTTACTTATCAGATTTGCTGTGGCTCCACTTGTGATATAGCCACTGTTAAATTAAAAGTGGGCGACGATCACGGATGTGAAGGTTTGATTTTACCAAATGGTTTCTCACCAAATGGAGATGGTGTAAATGAAACATTTGATTTAAAATCATTGGACAACTGCTTTACTGATCACAATGTTGAACTGAGAATCTTTAACCGATTTGGAGAAATTATTTTCCAAGACCTTAACTATACCAACCGCAATGCTTGGACAGGTCAAGTCAACAATCGTAATGAGTTTGTTCCAGAAGGTACTTACTTCTTTACACTACGCCTTAACAAAGGCGAGAGTTTGATTGAGAAAACAGGAAGTATCCGAATTGAATATTAATAATACTACTGCTCAATAGTTTTTTTCCTGATAAAAGAGGTGGCGTTCTTGTCTTCATAAGAATGCCCCTCTTATTTAAAAAAATTTTAAAAACACTAACAAAATGAAGACACTTTTAAAAGTCTTTTTATTTCATATAATCGTTATTTTTAGTTTTAATGCAGCTCAAGGACAACAAGATACCAGGTACAGTCAATTTATGTTCAATGGAATGCGTATCAACCCTGCTTATAGTGGGATAAAAGACCATTTTAATGCAACGGCTTTTTACCGCCATCAATGGCTACAAATTCAAGACGCTCCTAGACAAATGTTTATTGGCATCCATGATGCAGTAGGCAAACAAGACAAAGTAGGTTTGGGTTTACAATTGGAACACGACAAAATTGGTGTAGACCAAAGAACCAATATTTTTGCCAGCTATGCTTATAAATTTAAATTTAACAAAGGTACTTTATCGGCGGGTATACAAGGTGGGGCGACTTTTTTCCGTTCTGCCCTTACAGATATTACCACTCCAGAAGAAATTGGCGACAAAGCTTTTTCACAAGATGAACAATTTGTTTTGCCCAACTTTGGAGCGGGTTTATTTTACCATTCTCACAATTACTACATTGGCATTTCTATCCCGCATTTATTGACTTACCAAAAAGATGAAGAGGATGATATTCATACTGTAGAACGTTTAACAGGTAATTACAGAGAATATATGTTGACAATGGGTGGACAATTGGCCATCACTGAGGAGATTGATTTCCGCCCTGCTTTTTTATTGCAATACATTCCTGCTGAAGATCCTGTAGAAATTATGCTCAATGCCAGCATTGTTGTTAGAAATGCAGCTTGGTTTGGCATCACTTATAGAAGCAATGAAATTATCAAACCCGAATCTTTAAATTTTCAATTGGCTTACAAAATGGATAGAGGGCTGAAAATTGGCTACTCTTATGACTATACTTTGAAGCCGCTTGGTTATAGTAGTTCGGGCACGCACGAAATTATGGTAGGAATAGATTTAAATCCTGCCAACAATGCTTATCCTAGAATTTTATGGTAATATTTTGATGAACTTTAGTTCATTTCTCAATAGGTTTAGTTATTAATTGGGTAATTTTTTTCAGGAATACCCAGCTTCAATTGGGGAGTTGGGTATTTCCTAAAAAACAAAAAAAGAGCAATTTCATACTAAGTTATTTGTTGGGTAATTTTGATTAGCAAGCACCCAGTTTGTTTTGAACCAGACTGGGTGCTTCCCAACACATAAGTAATTGCATCGAGACGCCTTAGCTCTGCTAAGACTAGTGTGCCAGCCCAATCCGTTTTTCGCCCGCTTCGGCGGTCCGATTGTAGAAACACAAAAACAAACTCCGCTTCGGCGGATCGATCAAAAATGTAAGCTTAATTATGTCATACTACTTACATAAAAAATGTTTTCCATATAATTTTATTATTTATTCTCATGGGCACAGGCGAGTATGATTTTAGTGTAGAGACCCAACTTCCCCTCCAAGGAGTTGGGTTGTTTTTCTAAAAAAATGAAAAATAGTTAACCAACATCTTGAAAAAAGCTTACAATTTTCTCTGTTGGTAAAATACCATCCTTCAAATTAGTTTGAGGGATGGTATCTCTAAAAATAAATCTTAAACGATTGTTAGTGTTAGTGGGTTAATTTTCTCAATGGCCTGACCTCTTTCGGAAGGGGTCAGGTTTTATTTTAGAACCTGGCTAAAAACCTATTCTGAAGTTGAGACGGAAGTATTTTGAGCTAGAGCAAGGCGCAAAAAACGGACTGCGCTGGCACTCCAGTTTAGCCATAGCTAAATGAGTATTTTTGTAACTGGTCCGACATCTCGGCAGCAATAGCTTAAAAGACGAGGTCGCAGACCAGTAAGAGGGTTTTCAGACAGGTTCTTACTTAAAGAAAATATCAAAAAGAGAGAAAGCAGGTGGCTGAATTTTGTAATCCCTCAAATAAGCCCGTAAACTTTTTTTATTGGAGAAGCTGTCAATATCTTCTTGAATCATCGCCAATTCCTCTTGCAAGATTTTGACTTCCTTTTTTATCTCTTTTTTCATCTTTGCTTCACTCCCACAAAATTTATGATACAAGCTCGCCTGTGGCCCCATATGGGTTAAACCCTCCCACTCAAATTCCAATTCTTGAATTTGCTCCAACAATATTTTGTTATAATATTTCAGTTGCTCATCTGATAAGAAATCAAAACTGCCCTCCACATTGTTAAAGTACTTCATTTGAAAATTCAACAATGAAAAGAAATCGTTGTTATTGTAAGCTTCTGTTACTTCTTTAATCGCTTCTGTTTTCCAAGCTTTTTGAGATTCGTCTTGTTCGTGGTCGGGATGCAACAATTTGACCAGTTGCGTATAAATCTTGCGGCTGGTTTGGCTAATTTTTTTGGCTTCCTCTTTTACCTTATCTATTTTATTTTGTTCTCTCTTGTTTTTCTTGCGATTTCGCTCGGCTTCTACCTCTTCTTCCTGTTGTTCAAATATTTTGTGTTCAATACGATCCTTAATGTCATCCATTTCCTCATCTATATCACCAATATCACTTAGGTCAACATCTACCCCAAACATTTCTTTTGCCATATCCTCAATAAAAGATTTGCCCATATCTTGTACAAATTCGTTCATTTCCTCTTCATCTTCCTCCTCGTATCCACCAATGTCCAAATGTTTTTTGTAAATAGCTTCTAGTTCTTCTGTGTTTATATGCTCCCTTATAGATTCTGCCACACTCAATAAAATATCATTGATTTTCTCTTTTTCTCTAACCCTAAAAAACTTCAATGCATAAGATTGATCCAAGAGTTTGACAAAGTCTATTTTGGCGTCCATACACTTCATTGCAAGTGGTCTAATTTCTAGATTCACCTTCTGTTCTGCCAATTTTATTTCTTCTACAGCCTGTTCTATTTGTTGTTTTAAATCATTGATTCTCTTGATTCTAGAGTTGAACAAACGTTGTTTTCTTGAGATTTTTTTCGCTTTATTTCCCTGAATTACAGGAATATTGCTCTGTTTTTTAGCCCTTCATCTATGTTTTAGGCTGCAAAGATGAGGTTTTCTGGCTTTATTTCAAATTAAAATACAAGACATCGCTCTGCTTTAAATCCGAATTTAAAACAAACTTTTGTCGCCTCTTTCCATCGTCTACCACAACGGCTGCTGTATTGGGTGGGACTTCTCCTAGATTTTCAGCATATAGAATGAGAAAGTTTTTTTCAACATCTTCACTTAGCAAGACTCGAACCGTATATTTTTCCTTATCAATGGGATGCTCTTTCAATATCCATTTGCCATTGTAATTGAGCGAAATAATGTCTCCATCGCTTTTTTTGTGATCGTATATTTCAATATTGAAGTACTCTTCTTTCACATATACCTCTTTGCCTTTAGACACCTTGCGTTTCCTTAGTTTTTTCACCGTTTTATTGCCTCTCAAAACCAATTCATTCTTGGGATTTAGCTTTTCAAAACTCACCATTGTCCCCAATATTTCTTCCTCTTCTTCGGGTTTTATTTTTTTAAGTTGTAAACTTCCAGGGGTACATTCTTGCCCTGATAAGTGTCCAATGCCTGCCCAATCTCCTTCCAAATAATAATGCCCATCTTTAATGTAAAAATCCAATTCGGCAATCTTTAAACAAGTCTCCAAAGTTGGCATTCGTTTGTGATCATTGTAGTAATTTTTGACTTTTAGGTCCTCGAACATAATGGTCTGTCGTTCAAAATTGACAAAGCCTTTGAATTCTTTTTCGTAATACAGCGTCCCCATATTGTTGGCAAATTGCGCATTGCAAATCACCCTTCCTCTAATCTCATTTCCATCGTGAATGATTTCGGCTATGGCAATACCATTGTCTCCTTGCTTAAATTCGGGTTCCCCCCGCCAAGGAAGTTGGGTTACTTCCATTTGCCATTTACCACTCAAATCAATGTTTTGTTTGCTCCAAGATTGATTGAGAGCAGCCGTATCTTTTTTGGGAAAATTGACTTCGACTTGTGCCAAAATAGAAGTACTAAAAAAAAGGAAAGGGAATAAAAAGATAAAAAGATGTTTCATTTTTATTTGGGCGTGCCCCTGCGGGTCGGCGTATTCCAGGCTCTGCGTTCGCATCGGTCGCAACTTTGGGTAGCTGGCTTTTAACAAGCCAAGGCTTGTAAGCCAGCTACCCAAAGTTGCGACTGCCCGCCAAAGGCGGTCACCTTCCACATGCCTCACGCAAAGTTTCTTTTTTAAGTTGTTGTTTTCGGTTTTTGTTGATTGTGTTTGCATTTTGGTAAAAGTCTGATTCTACAAGACCGAAAATACAGACAATCAATCACATATCAAAATCCAAAAGTCAAATGAAACTTGACAGAGCGGTTGCGCAATTCCAAATTGGTCTCATCATCACCAATGTTCCAATAATGGGTATTGTTTGTATTGTTAAGTCCTTCAGAGTAAAGTACCCCAAATACAAAATCACCTTTTCCAAAGTCCAGACTTGCCCCTACATTGAAACCATAATCCATTCGCTCCAAGGGATATTCCTCTCCATTCATTGGACTAGATTCTGTTAAAATGCTTCTGCTAAAATTGGTGTCTTCATTTTGTATTTTTTGTCTGGCTCCAAGCAAATATCCCCAATAAGGTCCACCGTTGATGTAAAGTCCGCCTCCACCAGGACTCAAACCCAACATCAATTGCCCTCTTCCATAATGATAATGATTGGTGTGGTCTACATATCCAAAATCAGGATCATTCCAAGTTTGGGTAAAGGATTGACGGTGATACATTGCTTCGGGCTGTACATAAAAGCGACGGCTCATATTCCAACGCATTACAAAACCACCTTCCCAGCTTCTTTTTTTATCGTAGGTAACCGCATCTTTATTGGCAATCATACTCGACTTGCCTGTACCCATTTTCCATCCAAGGCGGAAAGGCTTATAGGCTTTTTTCTTTTTGGGGAATATCCCTGGGGTTCTTTTACGGGCATCTTCTTTACTTTGAGCAGCTTTTATATCGGCTTTCGTGGTAATTTCAGTAGCCTTTAAGATAGGCTCAATTTTGCCGTTGAGTTCCTCTACATCTTTGTAGACTTCCCAAATGATGGTCTTTCCCTGACCTGTTTTAACCTTCTCACCTATGTCACCTTTGACGGTTTTGGGGCGAAGTTCAGAACCATCTTCCTTTTTGAACATCAGGTCAATTTGGTATTCTTTGTTGTTTTTACCATACAAATCGTAGGTAATGATGAGGGTTTCGTTGGTAGGAACAACTTCAATGTTTTTGATGTCTTGAGCAGACAAAGTCATAAAAGAGAGGCAAAGTCCTACAAATAAGATAAAGAAACTACGCATAATGTGTTGATTTTGTTGGATTCTATAAAAGCGTATTTGTA
>JAHDIA010000490.1 GCA_020631035.1 Chitinophagales bacterium
CAGGCAAAATATGGATGACATTGTCATATCCCTCATGTTGTTCTGCTTGAACAGTAATTCGAAGTTGTCCCTCTGGTAAACTATCGGCGATAAATAATCCATTGACATCTGTATAGCCTTCTGCAAAGATTTCACCTGTAAAATAATGGCTGATTTTTACATGAGCATTTTCTACATGGGGAGCTTCATCTGTAAAATAGGTATATTGATCGACTACATCTACAATGATGCCACCAGTTTCTTCCGATACTTTCTCAATAGTGTAGGGGATGCTGATATAATTGCCATTGGAAGCATTGATAAGAATGCTACCAGTAGCGGGCGTGTTTAATGGTAAGGATTCTGAAGGTATAAATTCAAGAATGACCAAAGCAGTATCGCCTGATGCCAATGATGGAATGACTTCTATACTCACCAAAGACATAAAATCAACAGGTGGAATAGCTATGTTAATTTCACCTGTTTCTCCTTCACCATTATTAAATATCAAAAACTCTAAAAAGTTAGATTGTGTTTGAGAAATGGTCTGGTTAATGGAAGAGATACTGGCATCTATATATCCTGTTTGGGCTTGGCAGACATAATAGGCGGTCAGTTCTTGAGTCAAGCTTTCATCTGAGCTAATGATTAGGAAGATTTCTTCATAAGCTCCTATAGGAGAGACTTCTGTTCCTGTTATGGTATAGTTTACTGATACAGTAGTATTGCCCTCTAAAACAGGGATGCTCTCAATTTCAAGTATAGCTCCTTCAGGTAAAGACAATGCTTGAATCTGTACATTGTTGAGTGTTGCTGCGCTTAGGTTTTCAATCAATAGTGTTCCTGTTTGAGGTTCATTTAACAAAACCTCCCAAACCAAATAGTCATTAGAATTAACTGATACTCCCAAAATATCAAACTCATCTTGACTGTCACTTGTGCCTAAACCAGGAAAAGAAGCTCCAACAATATAATGACCAGATTCGTTGGGTAAAGGCTCATACGTGGTACTATAATATCCATTCTCATCAGTAGTTACCATTAACTCTTGGCGAAGCTCACCAGAGATAATATATATCTCTAATTCAACATTTGGAATCGGTGTTCCATTGTCATCTATAGAATAACCATATATATTTATAGTAGAACCTTGTAAAAATAGACTATCATCTACTACAGCAGTACCAGTGTAGTCTGGTTCTATATATATTTCGGCAGCAATAGAGGTATTGTTCAAATATTGAATCTCTGTTAAATTGGCTTCAGGATTAATTTCTAAAATCAAATAATAAGTACCAGCCTCATAAGGAGCAATAGCGATTTCCCAAGCTTCTAAAGTATCGCCAACTACAATGGGTTCCTCTGTTATATAAGTTTCTAACAAAACATCTTGGTCTTCTAAAATGGTGTTTTCCGAAAGATAAGCGGCTAGAGTGGCTCCACTTGGTGCCGTAGCAAAACCAGTATTACTGATGTATGCCCTAAAGCTAAAAGGTGTCAAGGCTGCAACATTGTTTTCATCAAGTACCAAATCTACAATTTGAAAATCGGGTTTGTTATTATCCGTTACAATTACTGAAACAATGCCCAAGTCAAATCCTGAAGCAGTAGCCTGTATGATTACCTCTTGATTGCCATCTACAATACCATCGTCTATTGTAGTCAGGACAATATCTATAGAGTTTGCTCCAATGGGAATGACAACAGAGTCGGGTACTATTAATTCACTTGTATCAGAAGAGGAGAGATATACAAGCAATTCTGTATCACTTGATGTGTTTCGCTCTATGGTTAATATACCATTGCTTGAGTTCTCTGCTAAAGAGAGTGGATTGGCAAAAAGAGTGAGGGTTGATCCATCATTGTCAGCAATGGTTAAAGTATCACTAAAAACCCCAGCACTTGTTGCGGAAGCAGTACAATTACAAGAAGTAATGAGTACAGAGGCGGTAATCTCAATGTCTCTAAATCCCTCATCTAGTAAGTTGTCAAAAACACCTATGTAAAATGTTTTTTCCATTTCACCTGGTCCGAGTGGGACGGTACTTGGTAAATACAAGGAGGTAGGATCACTCGTAGCAATATCAACTTGTAGTATATCATCAATATTTCCCAATCGGGTAATGACTCCTTGGGTGGCATACAATCCTGCTGCTTCCGAAATCGTATCAATGGTTAATTCAAAAGTAATGGCGGGTATGTCTTCGTCATTGGTCAGTGTAAACTGTCCCATACCTGGCTCTAGTCCTGCTGAACCAGCCGTTATAATCACTACTTGATTGGGTTCTGCAAAGTCGTCATCTGGAAGTATCAATTGTACATTGACAGAAGTATCACCAGGAAGAATGACAACAGGAGTAGGTAGTGGGACATCTTCTGTTTCGGAGGAAATGATATTGACAAAAAGAGAGTCAGCAGCAGGAGCATTGGTGACAATGTCAAAGCTCAATAGTTCCCCTTCAGCTATCATATCAGGTAGGTTCTCTATACTCAAAACAGGACTTTCATCATCAATTAATAAGAGGTCTGTTTGTGCACTGGTGAAATTGCTTGCACTTACTGTAAGTATGGCATCTAGGTCGCCTTCTAATAAATCATTGTCTGGAGCAGAGATATAAAAGGATTTTCCAGATTGTCCCGCATTGATAATGACTTGTGAAGGATAGTCAAATCGGTCTCCATTGTCAATATCAATGAGTACAGTAAGAATGGAAGCAGTAGACCCACTGCGGCTAACTGTACAATAGATACTGTTGCCTCCTTCAGTAAGTTGATTAGAGGAACAAGATAGACTTAAAGTTCTATCAATGTTCCACGCTTGTGCTTCTATAGCAATATTGTTGTCTGTTGAAAGAGGTAGTTCCAATATATTCGGAAAGACTTCTACTACAAAAACGCCTTGATCTCCAATACTTAACTCGTCAGGTAAATTAAAACTGTAAGACCTATTGAGTATCGCATTTAGAGGAAGAATGTCAGAACCATCATAGTTGAATTGACCCACAATGGTTCTATTGGAGCCATCAGGAGATTGAATGTATACTTTTTCAGTCCAATCTACATAGGCAAATCCCTCTCCAATGTTGTTAATGTCCCAAGTAACTGTAACAGGGTCTCCTGGCTCGACAGTAGTTAGACCCGAATAGACATTAGAGACTTCTATGTCGGGCAGTCCTTCAGCTTGATTGACAATGACTGTGATAGAGGCAGTAGCTTGACAATCATTATCATCTACAATGGTCACTTGATAAGTTTGAGTCATAAAAGGAGCAATAGTAATACTCGAATTGTTGGGGGTTTGTCCCTCCAAAGCACCACTCCAAAAATATGCACTACCCCCACTTGCACTTAAAGTCAAGGTGTCACCATAGTCAATAATGGTATCAGAGGAAACATTAACTTCTAAGGGAGAATAAAAAATAAGAGGAGTACTTAATGTATCATTAGAAGGCAATACATCATTGTTTAATAAGGTGTATACTTCTAAGGTGTAAATACTGTCGGTCTGTGGGCTTAAAGGAGTATCAAAAGTATATTCGAGAGAACTGTTGGCTTCTATAGTAGCAGTAACTGTTTCTATAATTGGTGCAGCATTGCCCAATTGATAGGCTACTTCAAATCCTGATTGAGCCTCCAATCCAAAATTCTGAATCTCTACAATTAGGTCTTCAGACACATTTGAATTACAAAGGGGTAAGCTAGGACTGAGGATGTTTAAGACACCAATGTCAGCACTAAATAAAGTAAACTCATCTGCTCCAATATCAGGTGGGTTGTTTCTTGCTTCGTCGTCAATATCAAGGGTGACTTCTTCAGTGGAAATACCAGCCCCATCCAAAGCTTCAACTAAAATATGTAGGTCTGTATCAGAATTAAAAATAGGGTCTAGGGAAACAGAATTCAAATCCAAGCCAGAAGCAATTTGCCAATCTTCTAAAGAAGCAATGTTGTCATACATCAACAAAGGACCTGTCGTAAAATAATTGTTGTAGTCAATGTCATAGCTGTCATCCGCATAGATTTCTGCCGCAAACCCCCCACCTGCATTGACACAAATATTGTTCTTCATAGTTGAGTTATTGGGATTGCTAAAGTACATAGCTTTTGATTGGTCATTGGTGTTTAACATATTGATACTATTGTGTAAAACATCTGTATAACTACTAGACCAAACAGCTAGTCCTAATATGTTATTGCTACCAGATACTGTCACAAAATTATTGGCAACCAAAGAACGAACACCATCAGCATTCCCGTCCGAATCCCTAAATTGCAATCCTCTATGACCAACAGTAGAGATTTTATTTTGAGTGACAAAAGTTCCGCCTCTACAATAATCAGTATAAATACCATTACCATCAAAAATGTCAACAATGTTTTTATGAATGAGCATTCCATTGTCACAATTATAAGCATATATTCCATAATCCAGTCCATTATAGTCGCTCACAATCGTATTTCCAATAATTTGAATAGAGTCATTGTCTCTTACATAAATGGCTTCTTCATCATCTTGTTGTTCAAGTAAATTGTCCATTATTATGGTGCCTTGATCTGTACTGTGTCCATCTATATACAAACCTCTATCGCCATACAAAAAATGGGATTCAATAAAGGTATTGTATTCATTTTTTAAATCGTTTTCAATGTAAGTGTAGACCAAGGTGCCAGAACTAATACGACCAATAAATCGACAATTTTGAAAGGTATTGCAATTGGCACCATTAGAAATAGAAACCACTCTATCATACCATCCATTTTCAGCAATAAAAGTAAGATGTTTGAATTGCAAACCATCTCCTCCATGTATCCAGAGAGTGGCAGCAGCAGAACTAATATCTGCATGACTGATACTAACGTCAGCGGTATCCAAACTAGCCGATTGAAAGACAACAGGTATCTCACAAGAAGCACCAGGAAATTCCTCAATAACAAGTCTTTCATTGTAAATACCAGAAGCAATGTCAAAGGTAGTGGCACCCAAGACCCCACCGAAATTGAGTTGAGCAATAGCGGTATTAAAATCAGAATAAGTGGGGTTGTTGTCTC
>JAHDIA010000491.1 GCA_020631035.1 Chitinophagales bacterium
TTATTATTTTATCATTACTAATTTCAACCTAGCTTTCACTTCTTATCCAAAAAGCCTGTGATAAACTATTTTCCTATTTTCTAATCTTTTAAACACAACAAGCATGAAGAACAAAAAAACATACTACCAAATTGTGCTAGATCGTAGCGGATCAATGCAGGACTGTAAAGACGTAACCATTAGCGGATTCAACGAACAACTACAACTCATTCAGAGCTTAAAGGAAGAGTTTCCAGATCAAGAGTTTTTTATTTCTCTCACCATTTTTAATCATAGGGTAGAACATTTACTTCAATTGGCAGACCCTAGTAAAGCAGAACCACTCACACAAGAAAAGTTTATTCCCTCAGGTACAACAGCACTCTACGACGCAGTAGGTTTTGCTGTGACTTCATTGATGGGGCAAGTTGGTACAGAAATCGAAAAAGATGAAGCCTCAGCAGTCGTGGTCATTTTGACAGATGGACACGAAAATGCCTCTAAGGTATTTGACTTTAACAAAGTCAGTAGTTTGATTAAAGAATTGGACGCTCAAGACAATTGGGTATTCTCTTATTTGGGGGCAACAATGGATGCTGTAGAAATTGCCAAAGGCTTGAATATTCGTACCTCAAATGCTGTGAAATTTGAAAAATCTGCTATGCCCCAAATTTGGGATAGAATGGGCAAATCTGCCAGGGCTTACAATGTCAGAAAAAGAAAGAAAATTGTGAGCAAAGATTATATGGTAAAGGACGATGAGGATTGAGAAAGACAGTGATTGAGGGAGAAATGTTTATCTTTGTCCAATGAAAAACTTGGAAGAATTACAGCATAAAATTGATGAGATTTTTTTTCCCGAACACAGCGCACAACTCAGAGCCAAAATAGCAAAAGCCATTGAACTCATCCAAACAGGAGATGATGAAACGGTATTGGCAGGAGAGTCAAAAATTGGCGGAGAACCCGATTTACATTGGGATGTTGATTGGCCTGAATACGAGGGAAAAGCGATGACCTTTTTGGGGCAATTTGAATTAGAAAAGTTACACAGACTAGTTGACAACGAATTACCCCAGAAAGGTACTGTGTACTTTTTTGCTCATTTTGATGATGAAACCACTGAATTTATTCCAAATAAGGATAAATATGCCTTGCTTTTTTACAATGGACCTCAAAGCGAATTAGAAACCTACGAATTTCCTGATAATTTAGAGGCAAAATGTCGCCTACGACAAAGTTATTTTCAAATGACTCTTTTCTATCATTTGCCTTCTATTGCAGATGGATACTGGAGCGAGCATACGAGCATTGATGATGGACTTCTTGATTGGAGATTGAATCTATTAGAAGAAAATTACTATGCTGAGGGAATCAATCTAGAAAGTCGAAGAATGGAATATGTGTATCCAGAACAACTTTTAGGGTATCCTTATGGCTCTAAAAAAGACATTCTTGTAGAGTGGGGAAAAAGCTATTTCAATACCAAAGCATTAAATGAAGAACAGAGGGCATTCGTGAAATCTGAAAGAGAAAATTTTATACATTTGCTTAGCTTTGAAATGGGCAAAGGGCATTATTTCGGTGCCAAACTACCACCCATAATTGGCTATTGGGGCATACATTTGGAAGATTTAAAAAACAATGATTTTAGTAAAGCCCTTCTAGTATTTGAAAAGGTAGATGGACGTTATGAGGCTACGATGGAATAAACAAAGTTAAGTTTATTCCTTGAGTGCTTGGTATTGCTTCTGAGTAATCCCATACAAAACCAAATTATGAAACACTCCCTCTTTGCAAATGTGTTCCACCAATTCCCCCTCTTTGCTCATACCTGCATTTTGCATCACTTTCCCAGAGGCGACATTGGCTCCCAAATGAGAAGAAGTGAGCTTGTTCAAACCCAATTTATCAAACCCAAATTGCATAATCGCCTTGGTGGCTTCGCTGGTATACCCTTTGCTCCAGAAAGGCTCTGCCATCCAATAACTGATTTCGGCTCTACTAAATCGTTTTTCCACAGTAAGCGAAATGCCACCCACAAATGAAGCATCCGCTTTGAGCCGAACGGCAAAGATGTAGTTGGTTCCATTTTTCAAGCCCTGATGTGCCAAGTTTAGCCAGTAAATCGCATCCTTCTCAAAGTAAGGAGAGGGGAGATTGATGGTATATTTTGAAATGTTTTCGTTATTGGCATATTGGACAATGTCGGGTATGTCATCTGCCTTCAAAGAAGTTAATAACAATCTTTCAGTTTCTATTGTTGGTAGTGTTTGCATATTTACAATGGTTTTATGAGTATTGTTCGCTAGATAATTTTCCAAAAATAAAGGCAGAAATGAAAAAGAGCCCCCAAAATATTAAGGAATAAAGAAGATACTCTTCACTACCCAATAGTACCAAAATACTGCCAATACTTCCCACTATGCCCATCAAAATAATATAGAAGACAATACGGGTTTTAGCAGATTTATTTAAAGCGTATTGGTAATGATTGACAGGATGAATGAGGTAAAAGAACACCAAAGAAAATCCTATTCCATACAAACCACACAACAATACAAAAAATATCATAGACAGCAAGCCCAAGCCAAACAAGATGACATTGGTAATGGCTACTTTCCGTTGTATTCCTGTCAAAAAACGCCTCCCTTCTTTGTTCAATAAAAGATAGCTGTCTGACAAATTACTAAAGACAAATATGTAAAAAACCAAGAGCAATGGAAAAATAAGCCATTGGGGTTTGTTGAAAAATAGAATGAATAGAGAAAGCCAAAATACAGCAAAGGCTATTTTAAAAGCCCCAGCAAAATAATTGTTTCTTGTAAGCAAGTACATCCCTCTAGCAATGGGATTGTTCATTCGCAAGCTTTTTTCATAGGCCTTTTGTGCTTGTGGGGCACTGGGATTGATACTCAAAGCAGTCCGCATACTTTCTCTTGCTTCTTTAAACAAGCCTGCATCCATTTGTCGATAACCCAAATTGATATAGGATTGAATCTCTTCGGGATTGTTTTCAATGCTTTTGGTACTAAGTCTCAATGCTTCTGCTGTATTACCTTCTTTAGACAAAATAGTACTCAAAACATATTGTGCATTCAATTCATTGGGGTACAGCTCCAATGCTTGATAAGCGGTCTTTTTTGACAACTCAAATTCATTCAAATGTAAGTGATTCAAAGCCTTTAATCCAAAATAAGCACCACTGTATGGATTTAGAGCGATGGCTTGATGAATGGTCTGGAGCGAAAGAATGTGTTTGCGCAAACGAAATTCTAAAAAAGCTTTGTAGTAGAGATAAAAATCATTGTCTGCTACAATGGATAAGGCTTTTTTTACAAATTCAAGCCCTTCAATATATTTTGCTTCCTTTAAATGAATTTGCGACACTAAGAAAAATATATGGGCGTTCTCTGGCTCTTGTGCCAAAAGTTCAAACGCCATTTTTTTCGCTTGGGCATACTTTTTATGCTCAATCAGCAAGGCTATTTTTTGCTCATTTTCTGAGCGCATTTGCTAGAGCTTTAGATAGGTCAAAATATCGTCGTACAAACCAGAAGTATTGGAATATAAGGCATAATTCTTAGCCGTATTGAACCACTCCTTAGTTGAAGGATGTACCCGTTTTACTGCATTCAAAAGGTCTTTGGTGGTCAAAAGCTCGATTTTGCCTGACTTAAAGGAGGCTTGCAGTTTCCCCTCAATCGCAATGTCAATTACTGCTTGCAAATCTGCGCCACTAAAGTCTTTGGTCTTAGCGGCAATTTTATGAGCATCTATATTATCGGTGGGTTTTTCCTGTAACAATAAATTCAAAATTTGTACCCGTGCTTCCTCATCGGGTGGGGGAACAAAAATGATTCGGTCAAAACGCCCAGGACGCAAAAAAGCATTGTCCATATGCCAAGGCGTATTGGTCGCCCCCAAAATCAACAAGCCTTCGTTTTGTGATTCAATGCCATCCAACTCCTTCAAAAACTGATTGATGATGTTGCGACCTGCCGATTGACGAAGGTCGCTTCTTTTGCTACCCAATGCATCAATTTCATCAAAAAACAACACACAAGGCGTATTGCGTCGGGCAATCTCAAATTTTTGATTGAGGTTTTTTTCGCTATTTCCCAACCACATATCCAGTATTTCATTTAGACCAATACTGAGAAATTTTGAATTGATTTCTCCAGCAGTCGCCTTCGAGATAAAGGTCTTGCCACAACCAGGCGGACCATACATCAAAATCCCCCCGCCAATCTTTTTTCCATACGCCTTATACATATCGGGAAACTGCAAAGGATGGATGATTTTCAAACGAATCTCTTCCTTGATTTTTTCCATCCCACCAACCTGTGTAAAATTGACATCGGGCTTTTCCAAAAACACATCATCTGCAAGGGCAATTTCCGACATCTCTGCTACAGGAGCTTGTATTTTTAATTTTTTCTCCAATTCCTGATCGGCACAATCGGGATAATGCATCAACAATTCTTGGTATTGCGTGATGGCCTCGCCCGTTTGACCGTCTTCGTACAAACATTGGGCATAAAGCAACAATGCCTCCCCACTAGGATCTTCTGCCAGCAATTCTTCACAAATAAATATAGCCGTTCCCGTCTCTTTATTGTGGTAATAACAACGAGTTAATTGGAGCTTGTTTTCTGCCAAATCTATTCCTTGTTGTAGGAGTTCCTTATAGTGCGTTTTCGCCTCCTCATAATTCTGCTTGTCAAAAAATGCCTTGGCAATCTGACTCCTCAAAACGTGATTATTGGGCGAATAATTCAAAGCCTGCAACAAGGCATTCAATGTTCCTTGATCCATACAAAAATGATTTTTCTGGTTCTTTGACAATTTTTGTTTTGACTGGTTTCTCCCTCAGAGTAACCGATATACAAAGAAAACGCTAATTGTAAAGTTTCAGTTTCCCAAGACAGTATTTGGTGCAAATAAAATTTCATCCATTAATTTTTATAAATGAGGACGGAATGTTGGGAGCTTCGTTTGCAAAGTGTCTCCCCGCTGTCCGTTTTTACTCCTCGTATTGGGCGTCC
>JAHDIA010000492.1 GCA_020631035.1 Chitinophagales bacterium
GCTTCCTCCACCTTTGGGGCTTCCTCCACCTTTGGGGCTTCCTCCGCCTTTGGGGCTTCCTCCGCCTTTGGGGCTTCCTCCACCTTTGGGGCTTCTGTTGTATCTGACGTCTGTGGAGCTTCGCTCGTCACATCTGTACTTTCTTGTTTTTGTTCGGCTTCTTTTTTAGCGGCAGCCTCTTTTTCAGCAGCAGCTTTTTCAGCAGCAGCTTTCTTGGCTTCTGCCTCTTGTCGCTTGGCTTGAGCTGCCTCTTCCGCTTCATGTTGTTTTTTGAGTTTATCCAAAGTCAAGTACATATCGTTGAGCTTGGTTTGCTTAGACTCAATACGAGACTTGATCATTTTGGCTTTGGCTTCTCTCAATTGCATTTCCAACTTGCCAGCATTGGTGCTTTGAGCTTTTTTGTTTTGGAAATCAACAGAATCTTTATCGTATTTGATGGACTTTTCCATTTTGTCGATAGCTCCTTGTAATCCATTGATGCGTCTTGCCAAATGGTTGTTGGCTTGTGCACTTCGCTTACGCTTAACCAAATCGAAGGCATCGTTTATTCTGTTCCAGACTTCTTTTCGTCCATCACGGGTTAGTCTGACATCTTTTATGTCTTTTTGGATTCTTTTTAGGTCCTCAAACAGTCCACCCAATCTTTGCCCTTTTTCAGCTTGGGCACATATTTCGACTAGACGGGTGATGATTTTTTCTTTATTGGCATTAGATTCAGCCTCATACTGCTTGTTTTCGACTTCCATGAGACTTTTCATTTTAGAAAAGCACTCATTGAGTTGCTTGCGCAATTCGCCAAACTGATCTCTGGTAATGTTGCGTTCTTGATTGTGCAACATCACTTTGTCGTTGTAGCCCTTAGCAGTTTCCCAAAGTGTTTTGTCGTAAGCCTCTAAGCCTGCAACCTGTTCACTCAATGCAGCAATTTCGGTTTTCATCATTTCGTAGAGCCGAATAGACAAAACTTTGACCTGCCATTCTTGTTCAGCACGAATGACTAGGGCTGTATTGTCAGCTTTAATGGTTTCAGGCAATAAGTCAGTCTCGGTGACATCTCTCTCTTCGTAAGTTGTGTGTTGAGGGAAAGTTGAGGTATCAATTTCGTCCCAATCAGAGAACATTTTTTCAACAAATTCATCAGCCAATCCATCTTTGTAGAAAGTCCAAATGTCTACTTTTTTGTCCTCGGCTCTCAAACGGAGCACAGTGAGTATTTTCTGGTTGTTTTCGTTGGTTCCCCAGAATACGATATTATCTTTCATGTGAGCGTGATTGTTTCAATGATTACTAGTAAGTGTATATTATATATGTTCAATTCAAACAAGTATCTATTGTATGATTCTATTTGACTACAATGGTAACGTTTTTTTGAGTATCATCTTCAATATATTAACCTCTTCATCTCTCTTATAGGTTTAATTTTCATTCACCAACCAAAGTTACGACCAATTGTATTTATATGGAACACCAAAAAGAGAAAATAAATCCCATTTTTGAAATAAAAATGCCCAGATTGTACATTTGATACAAATCTGGACATCATTTTATCGTCCTTTGACAATTTTTGCTACAGAGAGCTGATTCTTAAACAAGCTATCCAAAAAATTGTCAAAGAACCCATTTTATGATACTTTATAATGCTTTTTCTTTGTTTATTTCATCTTCCCATTCAACTTCCAATCGTATTCATAATATCCCACACTATAGTCTTTGGGAATAGCTTCTTTCCGGTAACGATTGATAAAATTGATGAGGTCAAAGTCCGATTCACCAAAATCCTCTTTGTACCATTCAAATATTTTAGAGATTTCAACAAGCTTCTCATCAGCCTTTACCCTTATAAAAGTGGGATCATTCATTGCCTCTGTTGTATTGCGGCTCAACATACGGTTAAAATTTTCGGGTTTAAAGCCTTCTGCATACAGTTTGGGACAACTTATTGCCGCACATACCAAGGCAAAATGAATCCGAGCATCTTGATAAGTGGGACGAATGACCTTATTTTCCAAATCGTTTAAGGTCATTTCTTTACCCGCTACTTTAAAAGTGGTTTGGTCAAAAAAGCCAGTAACCCCCATAGGTGAACTAATGAGGTAATGGTCTACGACCTGTTTGATGACCAAAATATTGTAGGCATTGACATAAAATGGGAAGTCGAGTCGAATGTCGTGCAATTCAAAAGCCGCAATATCCTCTACCAACTTATCCAAAAGAGCAGGATCTTCTTTGATGCTTGCATAATCAACTTTTCCATTGTCTACATACTTTTTGAAAAATTGATCTACTTCAAAGTAAAATAAATCGTTGGGATTGTGGGCATTCAACTGACATGCTCCAACAATCATGACCAAAGCAATTGCCAAAATTCTATATATTTTCATTCTTTTATAAGTTTTTTCTTTTGACTGTATATATGTTATATGTTTAAAGCCATACGAAACTAAACATCTGTGGATTGCCTTAGTGTCTTGGCTTCGACATTTGGTGCTTTCATCATTGGTATATTTGCATTTTGTTTTTTGGGACGGAATGTTGGGGGCTTCGTTTGCAAAGCGTGTCCCTGCTATTCGCTCTTACTCCTCGTTTTGGGCGAATCATTATTCGCCCTTACTGCGGGGTATCCGCTACTATCAGGCATATTTGGCATGTTTTGCCCCCTGTCGTTTCTCAATAATTATGCAAGAATCAATGATGATACAAGAATACACTATATTTTATATATCTTGCCCCTTATTAAGTAATGATAAAATAATAGCTTATTTTTTCAACATTACCAAAACACAATTGTCAACACAAGTTTAATAAAAAGAGATGGATTATTTTAAGCAATCGGTAGAATTACACCAAAGACTCAATGGAAAATTGGCGATTCAGCCAAAAGTGAACCTCATTACCAAAGATGATTTATCAGTGGCGTACAGTCCTGGCGTGGCTGAACCTTGTAAGGTTATTGCTAGTAATCCCGAAAGAGTTTGGGATTTGACCATCAAGCGCAATACTGTAGCAGTAGTTAGCGATGGATCTGCCGTTTTGGGTCTGGGCAATATTGGTCCACACGCAGCCATTCCTGTAATGGAAGGCAAAGCCATATTGTTCAAAAAATTTGCCGATATAGATGCTTTTCCCATTTGTTTGGCGACTCAAGATACAGATGAAATTGTCGAAACAGTCAAACGGATTGCTCCTGTATTTGGTGGCATCAATCTTGAGGACATTGCTGCTCCTCGCTGCTTTGAAGTAGAAGAACGTCTACAAGAAATTGGTATTCCTGTTTTTCATGACGACCAACACGGAACAGCCATTGTGCTACTTGCTGGTCTTATCAATAGTTGCAAAGTGTTAGATCGAAATATTGAAGATTTAAAAGTGGTGGTAAATGGTGCTGGAGCAGCTGGCATTGCCATTAGTAGAATGCTGCGTTGCATCAATTTTGATCCCAATTTGTGTGTTCCCATTAAAGAAATCATTGTTTGTGACAGCAAGGGCATCATTCATAGAGACCGAGAAAACTTGTCTCCTGTAAAAAAAGAGTTACTCAACTATTCCAATCCCCACAATAAAAAAGGTAGCCTCAAAGATGCCATAGTAGATGCCGATGCTTTTATTGGGGTGAGTATTGCCAATTTATTGACTGCTGATGACATACATACAATGGCAAAAGATCCCATTATTATGGCAATGGCCAATCCCATACCTGAAATTATGCCAGAAGAGGCCAAGAAAGGTGGAGCTGCCATTGTCGGAACAGGTCGAAGTGATTTTGCCAATCAAGTCAACAATGTATTGGCTTTTCCTGGAGTATTTAAGGGTGCATTAGATGGTAGAGCCAAAGCCATTACCCCTAAAATGAAGTTAGCTGCCGCCTATGCTTTGGCAGATTGTATAGATTATCCTGTAGCAGAACGCATATTACCTAGTACATTAGATATTAGAGTGGTTGGCAAGGTTGCTCAAGCTGTCCGAGAAGCATGTGAATCCCAATAGCAGGGCATATTCGGAAGGATGCAAATGCTAGAACACGCCCAAGCATGCGTTCGCTAATTGGAACGCCGAACCGCAGCCGCACTTTGCACAAAAATAAAAACAAACACCCCGCAAATGTATATTGGCGGGGTGTTTTATTTGAGTAGATGGGAATCTTAAACTCCTTTTGTTTCCCAGGTTCTTACGCTAGTTTTCTCAGATACACTTCACTATATTTTGGTTTAGTGTATCTGAATGCCCTTTTAGAGTTGTTAAGCCTCAGCCCCCCATATCCGTTCAACTTTCCACAATTCTGCCACATCATTATTGGCAAAATTGATAGGAATGTCATCATACATAGGATTATCAGATGAAAAGACTGCTTTGTTGTTGGTCGCATCAAAGCTTTTGAGTCTTTTGACCAATAATTCATTGCCAGTATTGATGACAAACTTTTTGTTGATATAAAAAGAGAGATTGCTTTCTAAAGGAAATTTACGGCAAATTACAAAATCGCCTTGTTCAATTCTGGGCAACATACTGTCTCCCACAACTTCAAAAGCAAGTAAGTCTTTGCCACGCCCAAATCCAAAACGAGGAATGGTAATTGCCTCTAATTCTTCTCTAAAGTCCAAGTTTTCAAAGTTGGTCAAATATCCTGCTTGAACTCTATAAGATACCACCTTTATCTGCACTGCGTCAATATCTTCCAAATCATACTCTTTGGAATTGCTGCTTTGCCCTGGGGCATCATTAGACAAATCTTTGTACATTAAATCATCAATATTGATGTTGTTGTACAATTCTCTAAGTACTTCAATTTTCTCAAGTGGCGGACTATTTTCGCCTCTTTCATAAGCACCATAAGCTGTGGTTGTAATCCCCAACCTATCAGCCAAGTTACTTTGATTGAATTTTTTCTGCTTGCGTAAGTATCTGAGATTTTGTGCTAAATACTTCATTTCAAAAAATTTTATTAAAAAAATCTCATTTTTTCTTGATAAATCTTGCAAATATCATTTTAAGTGATTAATATTGCACTATAATTATGATATTGATA
>JAHDIA010000493.1 GCA_020631035.1 Chitinophagales bacterium
AGGCACAAAACATAATGGTCATTCTATTATTCATTCTTAAATGTGCCGCTGTTTCATTTCCACTACCTGTAAGATTTAACCATACAATTTTATTTTTATCAATCACTCTAAAAGAGTCTGTACCTTTTGGGGATACATTCACTCTTCCATTGGCTGCTGCTGTTCCAACAAAAAAAATCTTTTGATTTTCAATGAACTGTTTTAGTTCTGGTGTAATGCAATCTAATTTCTTTGCCATTTGTTCAATTTAACTAGAATGTTAGAGATTTTAAAGATAAATATTTTTGCTAAGAGTGTGTGTAAGGTTTGGGGTGTTTTTTTTTATGTAAAAGTTTATTCATACTTTTGCATAACGTCTAAATGCTACTATATATTTTATGCATCAAAGTGTAATAGAGTTCAAAAACGAAGCGACGAAGGATAAAACGAACTAGCCTACGCCCGATAGAAGCACGTACCATGTACGGCGGATAGCGGGGACACACTTTGAGACGGAGATAGTGGCGTTCCGTACAAAAAAGTATCAAATTGCGCACCAGTTGCCAGAGCCAAATAAGGTTCAGTCTGCCATTTTTGAAACACTTACATAGACTCCATTTAAGGCTGCATTTCCAGTTAAGGAGTCTACTCTTAGGTCGTCTGTGAGGTCGTTGATGCTGACGCTGTTTTGAGCTGCGGCAATTTTCATTTTTGATTTTTTGCTGGCTCCAAATCCTTGGGGTAAGCTTAGTACGCCTTCCATAATTTCATCGGTGACTTCGGCTTCTACTTTGATTTGTCCGACTCTTGATTTTAGCAAAATATATTCTCCTGAAGTTACCCCTAGCCTATCGGCGTCTGTGGGGTTAATCAATACAGTGCATTCGTTTCTACCTTTGGATAAACGGTGGGCGTTGTGGGTCCAGGTATTGTGTTGTCTTAGTACACGACGGCCAATCATTTGGTAGGAAAAATCGTTTTCGGAAGCGGTTGTATTCAATGATTCGTCGAGTCTTTTAAGGTCTTCTAAAAAGACTGGATGGATCAATCTGACAGTATCGTCATCTGTTTGCAATCGCTCTTTTAGACAGGAGGTTAGCGGGCCTAAATCTATGCCGTGTGGATGTTCTTTTAATTTTTCTAGTGTTAGTCCGTCTTTGGCATATTTTCCCATTTGTAGTGCCATATTGAGAAACATTTCGGGTGAATGTCCTTGGTTTTTTTCTCCTTTTAATCTTGCAGTTAGCTCTGCTAAGATTTCCCAATCGTGTTTGACATTTCCTTTTTTTGGGAAAAGAGCAGGAGAATATTTGGCAATGTTTCTAATGGCTAAATTTAAAAATGTAATGTCGTATTGTGAGATTTCTAGCCCACTGGTCGCAGGAAAAATAATGTCTGCGTGTTTGCTGGTTTCGGTCAAATAAATATCTGAGCAAACTATGAAATCCAGTTTTTCAAATGCTTTTTCCAATCTTCTTCCGTTGGGTACTGAAAGGACGGGATTGCCTGCTACGCATACCAATGCCTTGATTTGTCCTTCACCTTCTGTTTCTATTTCTTCGGCAAGAGAAGCGGAGGGTGTTTCGCCAAGATATTTGGGTAATTTCCGTACTCTGGACAGTGGAATAGATTTATATTTTGGTTTCCCCTTCTTAGGACTAAATGAAATTGGATCAATGGCAGGACTTGGGAACATCATTCCGCCTTCTCTGTCGTAATTTCCATTTAGGATATTGAAAACATTGGTCAGCCAAATGCATAGTCCGCCAAATGTTTGTGTACTCAATCCCATTCGGCTGTATAACACTGCTTTGTCTGCGGCTGCCATTTCGAGGGTAAGCGATTTGATTTTTTCGGCTTTGATGCCTGTTATTTTTTCGGCTAATTCTGGAGTGTATTTCTCTGCCAATGTTTTTATTTCTTCTAAGCCTGTTACATTGTCTGCTAAGTGATTCAGTCGGATTTTATCTTCTTTGATGATGGTGTGTATCATTGCCAAGAGCAAGACGACGTCGGTTTCTGGCTTGATGAATAAATGTTCGTCTGCCTTTCTAGCGGTTTCTGTTCTTCGGGGATCTATTACTACAATTTTGCCGCCTCTTTCTTGAATGGCTCGGAATCTTTTGGGGATGTCAGGAGCAGACATCATACTTCCATTGGATACGAGTGGATTTCCTCCCATTATCAATAAATAGTTGGTTCGGTCGAGGTCTGGAACGGGATTGAGAATGGAATGTCCCAACATATGTAGGGAGGCGACATGGTGTGGCATTTGATCTACTGTAGAGGCACTGAATCTTGACTTGGTTCTCAATGCTTTTATAAATGGGCGTACAAACAATAGGTTGCCCATATTGTGTGCATTGGGGTTGCCTAGGAAAGTAGCGACTGCATTGTCACCATGTTTGTTTTGAATTTCTTGTATTTTATTTACTGTGAAATCAAATGCTTCTTCCCAACTGATTTCTTCAAATCCATTTGCCGTTTTTTTCAAGGGTGACCTTAGTCGATCTTCGTCAAAATAGAAGTCTTGTAGGGCGACTGCTTTGGGGCAAATATGCCCTCTTGATAGTGGGTCTTTGGGGTCTCCTTTGATGGAGAGGATGTTTTCCCCTTCGTGGGTAATTTCGATGCCACAGAGGGCTTCGCATATGTTGCAGGTACGGTAATGGGTTTGCATATGGATTTGGATTTGAAAATAAATGTACAATTTTTATTTTTTTGAAGCAAATGTTTGAGTGCTTCGTCGCTACTTGTTATCCCAAATATCGGACCACCACTATTTTATAGGGTTTTGTCGCATCTGTAGTTTTTCATATTGATTTCATATCAATCCAATTATTTATCATACTTCTTAAAGCACCTAATGGAATTGATCCATTTTCTAAAATTTTAGAGTGGAATTCTTTTATATCAAAACTATCTCCTAGTTTTTTTTCAGCTAATATTCGGAGTGCTTTTATTTCTTCTCCACCTACATCATATGAAGTGAGTTGAGCTGGCCATATGATGCTTCTATGGTAACCAGTTAAGGCTTCTATTTCATTAAATCCAGATTCCATTATATATGCGACTACCTCTTCCTTGGTCCACCCCATTAAATGCAGTCCTGGATCTACAACCATACCTCTTGATGGTAATGCCCGTCTTCTAATTAAAGCAGATTTATGTTCATATAATCCCATTTCTTCAGCCAACTGTTCGCTATACCTAGCCCACCCTTCTATGTAACTTCCAAACCAACTTAATTTTGAAATAGGGTGTAAATTTTCAATATCTTTTTCTATACCTATTTGTAAATGGTGTCCTGGATAAGTTTCGTGAAATGTAAGGACTTCATTATGGCCTTTTTGTTGTTGTTTAGGATTATTTAAGTTGATTCTAAAATAAGCAGGTTCATCTCCTTTAGCGGCTTCGTAGCTTCCTGTTCCTGCTTCATGTCGTTCATATGTTTTGATTGCCACTTCAGTTGTTGGGAGAACCGCAAACCATTTTTTTGATTCTTCTTTTGCTTTTGAAAGGAGTTGAGAATTGACTTCTAAAATCTCTTCACTTGTATTAAAATAGTTGGAAGCATCTTCATTCATTAATTTAATAATCTCAGTAAACTCAGAGGTTTGGTATAAGTCTAGTCCTAATTCTGAAATTTTACTTTTATTTCTAGCAACAATTTTTTGACCTAATTCAAATATTTCTTCTCCTGATTTATTTGTAGTGGTGCTTGCTCGGATGTATGCCTGATAGCAATCTCTACCATTTGGTAATGCCAACATAGACACCTCCTCTCTTGCAGCATCTAGGTATTCATTTTTTAAAAAGTTTTGATACTCTAAAAGTGTGGGAATAATTTTATCTACAAGCAATTTTTCCCACTGAATTTGAAAATGCTGGTCGTCGTCTCGTTTTGCAGGAGACATAAATGGAGAATCTTCGATTTTGTAATCTTGTAAAACTTGTAATTGGTCGATGACGAGTTCTACAATTACCTTTGGCATAGAGTATCCTAGTGATAAGCCTTTCTTCAAGTTTTTGATTTCTGTTTTGACAAAAGATGGGAATTGATTCCAACGATCAAAGGCCTGAACACGAAGCTCTTCAGAACCCACCGCTTGAAATCTAGCCAGTGAGAGCCACATAGATTGCCATCCACTAAGATGATTTACATCCCAAAGATTTCGCTTACAAACCCTCAGTCCAATGCTACTTTCTAGTTTTTCTTTTAACAACCAATAGGTTATTTTATCTTTCTTTTGAAGGATTTGACTTGTATCAAGCTTAGACAACTCACTATAAAGCTTATCTTCAAAACTTTCCCACTTGGCTATTTCTGATAACTCATTGGAGTTGATTGTATCATGTCTTTCAAGCTCAATATCGGAATAGTATGCCCACTCTGGGAATCTTTCTAAAGCTTTCTTATAATAAATGTCAGCTAATTCATCTATTGATGGTTTTAGCGTTTTATTTTTAGTATTTAAGTTCATTGGTTTTTATTTATTTTTAGTTTGTTTAAAATAAAATTCAATCCATTCCTTATGATTTAGGTGCCAATTTTCTATCTCATCAAATGCTTTCCACTCTACTTTTTCGCTTTCTATTGATGTTTGTATTTGCCCAGATACAATTCGACATTTGAACAAAAGATGGTAGGATGTGAAGGGGTAAAAATTATTGGGTTTCCTACTTCTAATGCCAACTAAGGAATCTACTTCTACTAGCAATCCTGTTTCTTCCAATAGCTCTTTTTTTACATTTTCTTCTGGGCTTAGCCCTAGCTCTGCCCAACCGCCTGGTATGCCCCAGCATTTGTCATCACTTCTTTGTTCTAGTAGCAATTTACCATTGGGAGCTTCAATGATTCCATTGACACCAACTTTGGGGGTGATGTATCCTTGTTCATCAGTGGGATCTATTTTCGAGATTTTCAAACTGAATAGGTTTTCGTACAGAAATTCGGTCACTGATAATATTTCGGAATACCTGATTTGATCGTATTCATTTTTAGCATAATTTTTTCCAGTGGTGGCGGATTTTCTTAGCATTTCTA
>JAHDIA010000494.1 GCA_020631035.1 Chitinophagales bacterium
GCCCTCAAAAAATGATTTACACCCATTACCCCAATGATCGAAAATGGCAGTTGTTAGGAGATGGATTGAGCGAGCAAGAATTTAAGGACTTGCCCGATATGCAAAAAAATTATTTTAAATATAAATTAAATTTACTGACCGATTTAAAAAAGGTCAACCAAGTAGAGTTTGCACAAAATATTCAAGTAGAAGTACCAGAAGGTGTATCAGTGATGGCGAGTTTGTATGACCGAAAAGGACGTGAATTCAAACAACAATGTTTTGCTCAAAAAGAAGACGAAAAATACATCATTGACATTTTATTTCCCAAGTCGGGCGAATGGTTGTGCCGTTTGTATGCCAAGAAGAAAAACGAAAAACAATACCACAGTTTTGGTCAAGTAGGTTTTGTCAGCACCAAGGGAGTCAAGCAAGCCTTTCCCACAAAGTTTTCACAATTTGACCAATACGAAGCGGTTTTGTTGGGACCTTTGGAATCGCCCCTCAAACGTGGCAAAAAATATAAATTTAAAGTAAAACTTCCCAATACTGCAAAGGTTTCTTTGATGCACGACAATGAATGGAAGGAAATGAAAAAGTCAGGTGATATTTTTGAAATAGATTTAAAAGTGCCCCATACGAAAGAGTTGATTTTGTTTGCCAAAAAAGATCCCCGTGCTGAAAAGTTTAACGCCATTTTGAAGTGGGAGGTGGAATGAGGTTTTAATTGTGAATTGTGAATTGTAAATTATGCTAGTGTTTTGTGTACGTTGTTGATATAGCAGAAAATTAAATTGAACAAATGATCCCAATAGAGGAAATCAAGCATTATCTATATTTAATATTACCAGCTAGTCTCGTATCAATCGGTTTGTGGTTTTTTATAGGGAATATAAGTTTAATATTGACTGGTAAGAAAACAAGAGGACATATAATTGAATGTAGGAAATCAGATGATAGTTGTTGTCCTATTGTGAAATTTACATTGGAAAACGGACAAACCATAATTAAAGAACTTAACCAATGTTCTAGTTACAGAGTGGGAGATTCCATTTTGTTGCTTTATGATGAAGAGGTTACAAGTCAAGTACGCATTTATAGTTTTGGATGGATATTAATCTTTCCACTCGTATTTGTAATAAGTGGCTTGATATTCTATGGGTTTCCATTATACACTTGGAAGAGTGACTAGGAGATTTATAATTTTCATGGTGCAACGTCATTGGTTCTAGGCTGCGTTTTGGTCTGGTTAACCAACGCATGTTTTGGGCTGCGTTTTAAAGTGCATCCATTCGCTCATCCTGCGCTTCCCTAGCTTGCAATGTGAAACCTGCTAAGGGGTAAATTTAAACTAGTTACCTAATCAGCCAATCAACAAAGAACAAGAAATGGGCAGTCATTTATAACTCATAATTTTTATTGGTTCAATTTAGTTTGTTTGACATAATCGAGTTTTCGATTTAGTTTTTCTTTGCGTTTTTTCCAGAACTTTAAATCATCTTCTAGTTTTTCTAGCTTAGAGACTTCTCTTGTTTGAGAAGTCAATAGTTTGAGGATGTCATCACTTTTGGTTTCAGTTTCTATTTTATCCAATTTGGCTTTTAATTTTTTTCTTTTCTCTTTTATGCTTTTGATGGTCTTTTTGATATAGCGTTCCTGATTGAGCAAAGCTTTGATAAACTGCTCTTTGCTTACTTGTAAATCTATTCCTTTTTTCTTTTTACTACTGACCAACTTATCAATGTCCATTTGATGCGTATCAATTAAGTTTTGAACAAAATCGTTGCTGCTTTTGAGTGGGTCTATTGCTTCGGCAAAAATGATGTCGGGGAAGATGTCTCGATCTAGATTGCAGCGGTCGTATTCAGAAATGATGGATTTGTTGTCGGCAATGTAAACATTGAAAAAACGAACAGGCAATTTGAGTACATTGAGTTTGAAAGATTTTTCAAAACGGACAAAGCAATTCCAAATATGTTCAAATGTTTCATCAAACATCAATTCGACGACAATTCGGATAGCCATTTTAAAAGGCAATTCTCGCCTGTGTTTGAGTACTTTTGTATCTATTTCTGTATAGCGTTCAACATCGAGGGGAAGTTGGAAAAAGCGGTTGTATGTAAAGCTTTGATTGTTGGCAATGATGTTGCTAATTTTTCTTTCTAGTGCTTTGTAGTATTTTTGGTTGAGTTCATGATAGTAGTCTGCATGGTATTTGTTTTCCAAGCCCCTTTCTTTGGCACAGTAGTCCAAGACGCTCAAGGAGCTAGTCATTTGTTGGATGATGAATTGGTCAAACAAATTGTAGTATTGATCTAAGAATTCTTTGCGATCTTTTTCGGGATGTTTTTGTAAAAAAGTATTGAAGCTGAGGATTTGTACATCTTTGGTGTTTTCGACTTGTTGATTGTATTGCGTTTTTAAATAATCTACAGGCAAACCGAAAGCTTCGGGGCTTACTCCCAACATCGTACACATAAAACTAGCGTCGGTTAGGCTGAGTGTATCCTTGGTCAACAGTTTGTAGATTTTTGTTCTCGCACATTTAACATCCTTACAAAATTTATTGATGTTGGTATCCTTTGATTTTAAGACACTTAAGATTTTTTGACCAAGTGGAGTCCATTGAGTATCATTGTTTTGGTGTGCCATTTTTTGTACAGTGTTGATGAATTATTAAGATAAAGATAATGAATAGACAGTTATTGTGTACATTTTTGTACATTTTTTTTAAGATGTGAAATTTTTGTGGATTAAATACGAACATTTGTTTGTATTTATCCTGAAAATGCTTTACTTTAGATGCAGTAATGGAATAAAAACATATAAATAACATATTTTTTGATTCTATAACACATTATTTTTTCATTATAATCGTCATGTATATATAAGAGACTACAGGATATTGCAAATTGAAGAGATATAAACTTGAAAATCACGTTTTGTTAATTTCCAAATACACAGTCATTATGAAAGCACTATACTTTATTTATCGACCGCCTCTTCTTGTCTCCGTCAATTATTGGAGGTAAGAGGGATTTATGGGACATAAAAAAGCCTGTCAGGCCGTTATAAAATAAGGCGTTAACAGGCAGAAGTATTGACCACTATCATAGGCTTGGACACCGCACAATGTGGACAAAGTTTGATTTGAAAATTTCATATATCTATGTATATCAAAATTTAAATCAATTGACAAATGTAATGAATTTTTAGATTCTTTTGCAATTTAATGAGCTTTGCTTCACATTCATATTAAGTGGTCTTATACTTCCGCCTTCCTTACCCAAGTTTTATTTTATAACATATTGATAAGTTATTTGATGTCGTACAGCAGTACAACAAATATTTGTTTTGTAGCAAACTCTTAGGTTTTGTTTCAGAGCGCATTTGTTGAATGTATAGCTTCTATATGTTTTCGACACATTAAAGAGATGTGTCTGAAGACCTGGGATAGTTATGTCATAAATAGACCCTTTTTTATAACTTTAAATATGTATTAGTATGAATTTTGGATTTGAAAGCTTGCTCATTTTATTATTGATAGCTGGAGTTATTTTGTTGCTCACTATTGTAGGAGGAATATGTTTGGCACTGTATTTAACAAAAAAACAAAGAATCCATCAATATGAGCCTGATGCAAAAAAGCATTATTTGATGGTAAGTGGATTATTGTTTGGTATCTTAATGTTTTTTGTATTTATCTTTTTCTCGGTATTTGTTTTTAGAGGTGAGTATACCAATGTACAACAAGCCAAATTTATGAAAAATCCACAAATTGCAACGGCTGGATTTATACCTTCAATCCCCCATTTTATTTTAGAAAAAGAAGCGAGGGGTTCACCAGATTTTTATAATCAATCAAGTCCACCCTCAGGAGAATACCTTCTTGATTTGTTTGGAGTTGACAATTATGAAATAGGGGAGGAATTGATACTAGATTATCAGCCTTATGGGTATAAGCCAATGATATTGATAAATTCTGTTGGGAATTATAGATTTGTATTGTCTGGGTTTGGAAGTGCTGAGGAGGTGAAAAAATTTAAATTAGCGAATGAATTGAATGGGGTCATTGGTTGGAAGAAGGTAGAAGATTGGGATTAGCAGAAGGATGAAAGAGCCATTTTCAGAATACCGCCATAGTAGCGGGTAGCGGGGAGACACAAAGGTTTGAAAATTGAGCGTTCCGTTCAAAAAATATTAAAAAATAAATGCCGTATCATCTTTGGACGATACGGCATTTTAATGCAATATTATGAATTGGAATTGGATATTTTCTTAGTAAAAGATTCCTAATTGGATACCAAAGGTGTTTGTTTCAACTCTTTCGTCGAAGTTTTTCAATACATCGGTCAAGCCGCTGTTGAAGATGAAGCCCAACATAGCAGTAGACTCTTTACCCAATTTGTATTCGACTCCTAGACCATACATTAAAGAGAAGTTGAAGAAACGTACATCTTTTTTGATGTCACCAGCTTCAAACTCTCCAGCATTGGCTCTAGCTCTCATACGAAAACCATTGATCCAACCAGCAGTACCATAGGCTACAAACTTTTGTTTGATTGGATTAGAACGTACACGAATCGCCAAAGGAATTTCTAGGTAACGCAATCTCAACTTGATATCGTCGGTAGCAGTAAAGGTTTCACCAGGAAAAGCTTCTTCAAAACTAAAGTCAGTTATTTTGTTAAATTTCCCGCCTTTGTTGGTAACACTCAAACCTGTTGTAAAAGCATATCTATCTGTGCCTAAAATGTATTTGTCAAACATAATGCCGTAAGACAAAAAAGCTGCATTGTCTGTAATCAAATCTTGACCTTCAGTATTAAGATTTCCAAAAGTTGGGGTAAGGTGGAAACCCATACGAAAGTCCTGAGTAAGACTTTTGACATCGAAGGTAAAAGCTTTTACTTTGTTTACAACTGTATCTTTTTGGGTTTGGGCATTGACTTGTAAAGTTCCAATTAAAATAATTGCTGTCAGAAGTATAAATCTGATATAACTCATTATTTATTTTTTTGCATTTT
>JAHDIA010000495.1 GCA_020631035.1 Chitinophagales bacterium
ACTTTTCCAAAGAAAAAGTCGATTATGCGGTTATAGAAACAGGGCTTGGTGGTATTTTAGATTCTACCAACATTGTCAATCCTATCTTATCCATTATTACCAATATCGGGATGGATCATATGAACATCTTAGGTGATACTCTTCCCAAGATTGCCAGTTCCAAAGCGGGTATCATCAAACCCAGAGTTCCCGCAGTAATTGGTGTTTTTCATGAAGAAACTGCCCCTGTCTTTTTAGAAGCTGCTAGTAAAACGGTTTCTAGGGTACACTTTGTGGACCAAACCAAATCGGTTGAGCACATAGATACCGACTTATTTGGTCCTTACCAGGACTTTAACATCCGTACCATTCTCAAAAGTGTGGAGGTCTTACAAGAGCAGGGCGTACAACTAAAAGACAATGCCATTCAAGCAGGGCTTGCCAAGGTCAAAATAAACACCAATATGCTCGGTCGTTGGCAGATACTCAATGCGGCTCCTCTTACCATAGCCGATGCCGCCCACAATGTTCATGCCTTCGAATTGGTGCTAGCCGAGCTTCAACGTATTCCACACCGACACCTCCACATAGTACTCGGTATGGTCAAAGACAAAGACGTGGAGGCTAGTTTGGCTCTATTCCCCAAAGAGGCAACTTATTACTTCTGTAAAGCCAACATTCCCAGAGGACTCGATGCCAAACTCCTTAGAGAGCAGGCGCAAAAACTTCAACTCAAGGGCAAAGCTTATTCTTCTGTCCAAGGTGCTTGCGATGCAGCACAACACAAAGCCAAAATCGACGATTTGATCTTTATTGGCGGTAGTTGCTTTGTGGTTGCGGAGGCGATTTGAATTAATTGTGAGTTGGTGGAGTGTTCTGTGCTACTGCCTCTTTACTAGCCGTTTTTTATATTAAAAAGTCTTTTTTTATTTTATTGTGCAACGTCATTGCCTTTGTGGCTGCGTTATGGCCAGGTTAGCCAACGCATGTTTTTGGCTGTGTCTTAAATTGCATCCGCCCGCTCGTCCTGCGCTTCTCTACCCTTTCTTTTACTTGTCTCTTTTCTAGCCGTTTTTTTCTCTCCCTTAGTAAAAGGTTTCCCTCTCCTATCACACTTTTTGAAGTGGAATTTTTAGGTATGAAAAACTTGTTTTGATTTACTTTTTATTACAAAGTAATTTGTATTAAAATTATCAAAAATGTCGAAAAACATCATAGAGAGCCAAAACTACTTGGTTATGAAATATTATTCGCAGCTTACTTATTGGAAAAATTATTTGCCTTTTATACCTGAGAAATATCGGGCGGGTTTTGTGGAGCCTAAGGAGGCGTATTGGAAGTGGAGGGGATTTGATTTTCATTATGATTATGCTTTGTCGGAGGGGAGTCGCTTGAGTGTGGTTTTGTTGCATGGTGCGGGTGGTAATGGGCGGATTATGAGTATTCTGGGCAATACGCTTGGTCGGTTTGGGCATAATTATTTCGCGCCTGACAATTTGGGTTTTGGTTTGACACAGTTGAATGGGCAGTCGTATTGGGGAGTTTTTGGAGGGCTTGGCTTAGTGGGATGTACTTTTAACCACAAAGGAACAATAGGGCACAAAGTTTGGGGGGATGTACTTTTTAACCACAAAGGAACAAAACCTAGTGGGATGTACTTTTAACCACAAAGAGGCAAAGTTTAGGTTATTCTTTAATTTGTAACACTATCCACTTGAAAGGCTTCTTTTTCCCATGCCAGAATTAGTTTTAAGGCGTAGTACAGGGTGAGGCAGCTAAAAAGGTGTTTGAGGGTGTGTCCGCTCCAGAAGCCGAGTAGTTCGAAGATTGCCTTGTCGAAGTGTTCGCATAGTTTGGCGACGATGTACCAGCCGAGGATGTGGAAGATGTATTTGACGTATTGGGTTTTCTTGGGGAAGAGCCACAAAACGAAGGGGGCAATGAGCATTGGAAAGAATTGGACGAAGGCGTAAAATCGGAGGTCGCCCTGCCCTATTGATTCGGTGTATTGCCAGTAGAAAACGCTAAAGACGCCCAAAGGAATTAGGAACCAAAAGGCTATTTCCCCTTGTCGCCTTCCAATAAAATCGTAGATGAGTAGGGAAAACAAAGGCATAAACATAAAGGTCATTGGGAGACGGTCCCAAACGAGGGTGTTGTTGTCGGGTGCCCAATGGTAATAGGCAGAACCAAAGCAAGCAATGAATATGCCCAAGCACAAAAACAAGGGAATCAGTTTGGCAACTATACCCTCCCGCTTCGACCAATTTTTGAGGCTTTGGTATGTACCGTATAAACCAATGAAAAACATCGGTCCTGTACTGATGACGTCCCAGAAATTGGGAATGCCAAAGATTGTACGTTTGTCGGCAAAATCGTGGTAGGCAAGGTCTTGTGGGATGGGATTGAGCAAGAGCAAGGTTCCAACAAAGAATACAAAGACGGCGACGATGATATGGTAGCGGTATTTTTGCATTAGTTAACAGCCTTGAGTCCTAAAACATCATCTGCAAATTTAAAGGTGGCTGCTCGGACGCTTTCGATGTCTTGTGATTGGAATTTGGAAACAATTACGTGTGAATCTACATTTTTAAAGGCTCGTTCTACTTTCTGCTCTTTTGGGGTGCTGGTTTCTGCCACAAACTTTTTGATGGCGTCTATGGAGATGATGTTGTCAAATTCTGTTTCGTTTTTTTTGTAGTAACCTACAAAGAAAGCTTGTTTGATTTTGGCAAAACATTCGGTGGTCATTGTTTCGCTTACAAGGCTACGGAGTGCCAGAACCCCCTCCACTCTGTATTTGGTTGTCCAGTAATGGTTGGCTTCGGGAGAGGACATATTGATGCTACGGTGGGTACCGATGAGCTTGCGTGCCAATTGTAGGCCCCAGGGTTTGAGTAAGAGGTGGCTCTTTTGGTCGTGTAAATCGAAATTGGGAGAATACATAATTTGTGCGTGGATGTCTTCTGGGTTTTCTGAAGCGAGATAAGCGGATAAGGTACTGCCTGTGGAGCAAGACATCACAATGATTTTGTTTCCTAGGAGTTTGCCAATGGCGATGGCTTCTTTCGCAGATTCGATGAGTGCCTTGGGGGTGAGGTCGGCAAATATTTCTTCGTCCCCTATGCCATGTTGGGCAAGACGGGCAAGGTACATATTGCAGCCATAGCGTTTGGCAAAATCATAGTGAATGGGATCGCCTTCGACAGGGCTGGCAGAGAAGCCATGTAGGTAAACGATGGCGTATTCGGTTTTTTGTTTGCTGGTATCTGCCCAGACAATACGGGCGTGATTGTCGGAGCGCATTTTGGGGACTTGGCTTTCTTTCTTGGCTATATAGGCATCTAGTGCGTTTAGTTCTATGTTGAGTGGGCTTATTTCGGCATTAAAAGCGGGATAGTTTTGTCTGGGACCAAGGAAATAGCCAATGACAATAATTAAGAGGAGTAATAAAAAAAATTTTAGGAGCAATTTCATTGTTTGTAGATTCATTAAATGTGGTGTCTAAAATACAAAGTGTAAAGGACATATCCCAATGTTTTTATTGCTCCCTTGCCTTCTACCTTCTTGCCTTCGAAAAAAGGCAGCACCATTAAATTGTGCTGCCTTGTATTTAAAAGTTTGTACCAAATTAATTTATAAAACAATGTTGACGATCTTGCCCTTGACATAGATGAATCGCTTGACCGTTCCGCCATTGACCCATTGTTGCACTTTTTCATCAGCCAAAACTATTTTCTCGACTTCGGCTTGTTCCAAATCCAAAGACAATTGGATTTTTGCCCTCATTTTACCCTTGATCATTACAGGATATTCAAAAGCATCTTCTTTTAAATATTCTTCGTTGTACACAGGGTATTCGGCATCTCTGTGAACAGATTGACCTCCACGCTCACCCAATTGTTGCCAAAGTTCCTCTGAAATGTAGGGTGCAAAAGGAGCCAACAAAACAGTCAAAGGTTCCAAGATCGCTTTTTTGTGGCATTTGATTTTACCCAATTCGTTGGTTGCTACCATAAAGGCACTGATACAGGTATTCAAAGACAAACGCTCAATGTCGTCGTGAACTTTCTTGATGGCGGTGTGCAATATCTTCAATTCATCTGGTGTGGGTGCTTCGTCTACTACAATCCATTTGTCGTCTTTGTAGAACAAATTCCAGAACTTCTTTAAGAATTTGGATACTCCACTGATGCCTTGTGTATCCCAAGGCTTGGATTGTTCAATGGGACCCAAGAACATCTCGTACATTCTAAAACAATCGGTTCCATATTGTGCGACCACATCATCGGGATTGACTGCATTGTAGTAACGCTTAGACATCTTACCCGTTTCGCTTTGGGTCAACAAATGGGTATTGGTCATTTCCTCCCCTCCAGCTTTGGGGGTAAAGCTTCCTTTGTGATAAGTGCCCTTGCCACATTCAAAAATGGCTTCGGCAAACTCTGGACGCCACTCAATGAATTTCTCAATGCTTTCCTTATCAATGTAAGAATCTGACGAGCCATAGTTTTGTACAAAGTCGATGTTGATTGGGATACGGGCAAAATTATCTTCCCCTTCCGCTATTGCCATCTTGCTACACAAAAAATGACTGTAGCCCTCTTTCTTCTCCTTGTTCAAGTACAAATACTCAATCACCCCTTGAATCATTCCCTGATTGACCAATTTTTTATAGGGTTCTTCTGTTGGCACCCATCCATTGTCTTTAAAGAATTTGTGCCACATACGTGAGTACATCAAATGCCCTACCGCATGCTCTGCCGATGTAAAAGTCTACATCTTGCCATGATCGCCTCTTCTCCTCCAAAAGCCTCCTCATTGTCGGGGTCCATATAGCGCAAGAAATACCAGCTTGAACCAGCATAACCTGGCATGGTATCGGTTTCTCTAAAAGTACCATCAGGCAAATCTGTCCATTCCTTGATACCTGCCAAGGGCGACTTACCATCTCCCAAAGGTTTGTAAGTCTCCACCATCGGCAAAGTCAAAGGCAAATCTGTTTCGCCCAAGGGAAAAGGTGCGCC
>JAHDIA010000496.1:0-1654 GCA_020631035.1 Chitinophagales bacterium
GTCGAATTTTGCCACAATATAGGGCTTTACGAGCCAAACTTTCAGGCTTTAAAGAATTGGTAGAAACACCTGAACTCGCCTGCGAAGTCACCATTCAACCCATTGATGAACTGGGCGTAGATGCGGCCATCATCTTTTCAGATATTTTGGTGATACCTGAGGCAATGGGACTGCCCTACGAAATGATTGAGAAAAAAGGGCCTTCTTTTCCCAAAACAGTTGAAACAGAAGCGGACCTAAAAGCATTGCGCATCGCTCCAAAAGAAGCCATTGACTATACGCCTCAAGCCATCCGTTTGGTCAAAAAAGAACTCAATAACAAAATTCCATTGATTGGTTTTGCAGGTGCGCCTTGGACTATTTTTGCCTATATGACGGAGGGCGGAGGCTCCAAAACCTTTTCCAAGGCAAAAAAGAAACTGTATCAATCTCCAGAAATGTCACACCAGCTTTTGGAGATGATTACCCAAAGTACCATTCATTACCTCAAGGCACAAATCGAAGCAGGGGCCGACTTGGTACAAATATTCGATTCTTGGGCGGGTTTGTTGACGGCAGAGCAATACAACAAGTTTGCCCTACCCTACATTCAAAAAATCTGTGATTCCATTACAGAAGTCCCTGTTACAGTCTTCGCCAAAGGAGCCTATTTTGCCTTGTCTGATATGCAAAATCTAGCCTGCCATACCATTGGTGTTGACTGGAATATGAATATTAAAAAAGTACGTCAACATTTTCCCAACAAAACTTTACAGGGCAATCTTGACCCTTGCCAATTGTACGCTCCACTGGGTGAGGTCAAAAAGGCTACCCAGCAAATGGTCAACAAATTTGGAACCCAACGCTATATTGCCAATTTGGGGCATGGGGTTTATCCTGATACTCCTTTGGATGCTGTAAAGTGTTTTGTGGATACCATTCAGGGAATGGGGTAAATTTTTGTTTTTCGTTCTTTTCAATTTTTTGGGAGCAAAGGTTGTGGGGCTTCGTCGCTGCTTGCCAGCCTGCTATCCGCTTTTACTCCTCTCTTCGGGGCAGGCACAAGGCACTGCCCCTACGTTGTGGGGTAACCGCTTCTATCAGGGCTATTTTATTTTGTTCATTCGCATTCGCAAAACAAATACTAAATGTTCTTAGTAATGTATTGAACAATTTTAAACTCACTTAAAAACTCCTTCGCTACCACCCTAAAAATAGTATAAACAGGAATGGCGAGAATCATTCCCAAAATACCTGCCAAGGTACCTGCTACCAAAATCAATAAGAAAATTTCTAGGGGATGTGCCCGTACACTATTGGAGAAAATAAGTGGCTGGAGAAACATATTGTCTATCGTTTGCATACTAAAAAAGACAATGGTGATTTTGAGCAATAGCGGCAACATTTCATTGTAAAACTCTATGCCTATATTGGTCGTCACTCCTACAAAAAGCCCAAAGCCTAGTCCAATGAATGGACCAACATAAGGAATGATGTTGACAAAACCAGCCAACAACCCAATCAATAGAGCATTTTCGACCCCAAGTATGATCATACCAATACTCACAAAGATGGTGACAACCGTTACCTGTAACAAAACTCCATACATATAACGTGTGAGCAATTCTTTGGCTTTGGTGACATATTGGTTGCCTGGTCCAAATATTTTGTAGAC
>JAHDIA010000496.1:1664-5004 GCA_020631035.1 Chitinophagales bacterium
AATTATTTGTATTTGGTAACCACCACAGCAAAACGTTGCTCAATTTGTTTGGAAACAAAAAACGGCTCGGTAGAGCAAATCTTTGTCTGACAAAAAGAAAAAAGAAATGAAGGTAATGGCAAACACAGCAATGACAAAACTAAAGATGTTGTTGACAAAGCCAAAAACAGAACCAAAGACATTGCCTATGATATTGGGGTTGAGAATACCTGTCAATTCATCTCGCAACTTTTCAGAAAAAGTGGTTCCATCGTTGTTGGCAAAACTGTATTTTTCAATCCAAGCATTTAGGCGGTTGAGAGGATCTTCCAATCCCTGTACAACTTGATTGGGGTCGATTGAAAAAACCAAGTTAATTTGTGCAATCAATAAGGGCACAAAAGCGGCGAAAAAGAGTGCGATGACACAGTAAAAAAACAAAATGGTTAACAAGGCACACAACCAATCGGGCAATTTCAGTTTTCCAATATGGAACGCTTGAAGAAAACTCATAATGGGTCGTCCAAAAAGAGAGATCACCCCTGCTATACCTAAATACATAAAAATCTCCTGTAAATAGATTACAGCAACAAGCAGCAAAATAATGAATGCGACAACAACACCTATGCGTATCCATCTATTCATACATCAGGCTTATATCTTCTTTTTAATATTGGATAAACAAAAACAGCTAGCAACAATACTAGGGTTCCTATGTAGAAACCCAAATCCATGCGTTCTGATTCCCCAAAAATAAAAAAAGCTATGATTATTCCATACACTGGTTCCAAATTGATGGTCAATGACACCGTATATGCCGAAATATTTTTCATTAAACGCACAATTCCCACAAAGGCATAAGCTGTACACAAAAAAGCCAAAATGGGAATCCATATATAATCTAAGCTAGCCAATTGATTGGGTGGCGTAATGGAAATGTTTTGTATCACAAAATACAATAAGATGCCCAAAAAACCTGCAATCATCTCGTAGAATGAAATGGTCAAAGAATCAAACTTTTGAGTCAATTGTCGATTGAATACGCCAAAAAGTGCAGCCAAAAAAGAGGAAATCAGGGCATAAATGATGCCCCGAATGTATTCAAAAGCAAACTGAGTCAAAATGTACAAGCCTATCATAATGACTATTCCAATCAAAACTTCGACCCACCAAATTTTTCTCTTTTCGATCAGCGGCTCCAAAATACTAACGAAGAGCGTTCCACTTGCCATTACGCCCAAAGTTACTGATACATTGGATACTTTGGCCGCTTCAAAAAAGAAGACCCAATGGGCTGCTACAATTAGCCCGACCAACAAAATACGCCAGAGATATTTAAGGGGAACCCCAAATGTTTTTCTTTGAAAAACCAATATAGCGGCAATACCCAAAGCTGCCAAACTCATACGATAAGCGACCAACTCAATGGCAGAAATACTGATGAGTTTACCTAAAATAGCTGTGAACCCAAACAGTAGTATGATAAAATGAAGTTCTACATAGTGGCGAATACTAGCTTTCTGGGACATAAGCACAATATATGGATTCCTTCACCACTCTTCCTATCAAAGGCTCATTATTTATACATCAAAAACAAAAAAGCAAGCTATTAAACGTTTAATTGGTAAAAAACACTTATCTTTGCACAAATTTTCAGGAATCTAAAGAAATTAATTTATAACATTTTTATTATGCCGTTGTCAAAAGAACGTAAGCAAGAACTTTTTAGTGAATTCGGAGGTGCAGCCAACAATACTGGCTCAATAGAGGCACAAGTAGCGATGCTAACAGAACGCATCAATCACATATCTGAACACCTCAAAATAAACAAGAAAGACCACTCATCTAGAATGTCTTTGTTAAAAATGGTAGGTCGTCGTCGAAAATTCCTCAAGTACCTAGCCCAAAAGGACATTACTCTTTATAGGAGCCTCATTCAGAAGCTCAACTTAAGAAAGTAAAAAACACACTTTTTCCAAGGAGCAGTTTTCAATTGCTCCTTTTTTTGTTTTTGGTCACCCCTTTATATATTTATAAATCACAATATGTCATACCCACAACCAAAATCTCACACTTTCGATATAGGAGATGGTAGAGAAATAACCATTGAAACTGGCAAAATGGCCAGACAAGCCGATGGTTCTGTTACTGTTCGTATGGGCGATTGCATCCTACTCGCAACCGTCGTTTCTGCAACCGAAATGAGAGATGGAATCTCCTTTTTTCCACTTTCCGTAGATTATCAAGAAAAATTTGCCTCGGCTGGACGTATTCCAGGTGGGTTTTTAAAACGTGAGTCCAGACCTTCAAATTACGAAATACTTATCAGTCGTCTGGTAGACCGTGCGCTTCGCCCACTTTTTCCAGATGAATACTTTTTTGATACCCAAGTCCTCATCACAATGATCTCTGCCGATCCAGAAATTATGCCTGATGCAATGGCAGCTCTAGCCGCTTCTGCTGCCTTGACTGTTTCTGACATTCCTTTTCAAGGCCCTATCTCTGAAGTAAGGGTCGCACGCATCAATGGTGAGTTCATCATCAATCCTAGTGTTTCGGCTCTCGAAGAAGCCGATATGGATTTGATTGTTGCGGCTACTGAAGAAAACATTATGATGGTAGAGGGAGAAATGAGTGAAGCATCTGAGCAAGATATGTTGGATGCACTCAAAATTGCTCACGATGCCATCATCATTCAATGCAAAGCTCAAAAAGAATTGGCAGAAGCATTTGGTCTCAAAGAAAACCGTGTTTTTGAACCTGCTGAAGGAAATGAAGAGTTAAAAGCCAAAGTAGAAGAGTTGGTTAAAGACAAAGTATATGAAGTAGCTTCGTCTGGTACTAGCAAACACGAAAGAAAAGAAAAGTTCAAAGCTATCAAAGAAGAGCTTAAAGAACAAATTGCTGAATTGTTCCCTGAATTACCTGAAGAGGAAGAAGGACTCATCAGCAAATACTACCACAAAATTGAAAAGCACGTTATTCGTGAAATGGTGATGAACGATAGAAGCCGTTTAGATGGTCGTGAACTTGATGAAGTACGTCCATTGGCGATGGAAATCGACTTATTGCCCTCTCCTCACGGTTGTGCCTTATTTACAAGGGGTGAAACTCAATCCATTTGTACGGTTACATTGGGTACCAAAATGGATGAAAAAATGATTGACAAAGCTTCTGGTTTGTCATACAACAAATTTATGTTGCACTACAACTTCCCACCATTCTCTACTGGTGAAACCAAGCCAATGCGTGGTCCTGGTCGTAGAGAAATTGGTCACGGTAATTTGGCATTGAGAGCTTTGAAAGAGGTTATGCCTGCTCCCGAAGACAATCCTTACACCATCCGTGTGGTTTCTGATAT
>JAHDIA010000497.1 GCA_020631035.1 Chitinophagales bacterium
GCAAAATTCGAGAATTTTATCGTCTTTTAAAACAAAATAGGTTCTAAATATTTCACTTTCGGACTTATATTCTCCAATGGCAAAAGTATTTCCATCTTTTGAAGTACCATCATGCTTGTGACTAAAACTTTTTAACGGATTTTCTACGAAAAAATTTTGTATAAGCTCCGTTGCTTTTCCTTTATCTAGCTGTTGTTCTTCGTCTAAGATGGTTAAGGTAACTGATTCGCCCAAATATTCGGCCAAAACAGCTGCATCTGCTTTCTTTAGAATGCTTGTTACTTGCTGCAAAACTCCATTTTGAGCATTCATACTCACAGGAATTAGCAGAAACAAGCACAATCCTAATTTTAAACACGTCTTAAACATAATTAAATATTTACCCACTATGACTAATAAAATAGTCCAAGGATTATTCAAAAAATAACTTCATCATTTTAAGCTGCGACATTTTCCGCTCTACTGCCGAGGTGTCGAACCAGTCAATCCCGATGCATCGGGACGCCTTAGCGCTGCTAGGACTACACTTTTTTCCTTGTATATCAAAAAATCTCTTTGCTAAAATGCCTAATTAATTATTTAAACAATCCTAAGCGATTAATTTTGTGGTAGTAATTAAGGTGTGGAAAATCACAGCACCTTGATAATAAGCACTTTACACAAAAATCAAAGCTTTTTACAGGGGCTTTTTTGTGTTTTCAAAATTCAAATTAGCATAAAAATCATTACGACGCAAACATTTTTTCTCTATGATTCAAAATGATAAAGTATTATTGGTTATCCTTGACGGCTGGGGATTGGGCAAAATTCCTGTAGCAGATGCCATTTATTTGGCGGATACGCCCTTTTTTGATGGCATTATGCAAGACCGTCCCAATGCCACTTTGGTGACTTTTGGCAATGAAGTGGGTTTACCTGACGGACAAATGGGCAATTCAGAGGTTGGGCACCTAAATATTGGGGCTGGACGGACTGTTTTTCAGGATTTGCTCAAAATTGACAATGCCATCAAAGATGGGGAATTGACAAAAAACCAAGCTCTTTTGGACGCTATTGCCTACGCAAAAAGCAAAGACAAGCCATTTCATTTGCTTGGTTTGGTCTCTGATGGGGGCGTTCATTCTCAACTCACGCACTTAAAAGCCCTTTGTACGATCCTTAATGACAATGGTATTACAAGCTATATACATGCTTTTACCGATGGAAGAGATACTTCTCCCATTGGTGGAGTCAATTACCTACAAGAACTGCTCAACCATATAGAAAAGTTGGAAACGATACAAATTGCGTCAGTTTGTGGACGGTATTATGCAATGGACAGAGACAAACGCTGGGAACGTACCAAAATCGCCTACGATTTATTGACCCAAGGAAAAGGCAACAAATCTACGAACCTAATTGACACCATTACTGCCTCCTACAAAGCCGATACGACCGATGAGTTTATCAAACCCATTGTACATACCAAAGCAGATGGAACACCAGTGGCAAGTATCCAAGAAAAAGATGTAGTAGTGTGCTTCAATTTTAGAACCGATAGGTGCCGCCAAATCACTAGAGCCTTGCACCAAGAAAATTTTGAGGAACACAATATGCAGAAGATGGATTTGTACTATGTCACGATGACTGAATACGATTCCAATTTTGAAAACGTACATATTTTGTTTAAAGACGAAAACTTGGTCAACACACTTGGCGAAATTTTGGCAAAAAATGGCAAAACCCAAATGAGAGCGGCTGAAACCGAAAAGTACCCACATGTTACCTTTTTCTTCAATGGTGGTAGAGAAGAACCCTTTGAAGGAGAAGAACGAGTATTGGTCAATTCCCCAAAAGTCGCCACTTACGACTTACAACCCGAAATGAGCGCAGAAGAATTGACAGAATCTGTCATTGCACATATAGAAAGCAAACAACCCAATTTTGCCATCATCAATTACGCCAATCCCGATATGGTGGGTCATACAGGCATCAAAGATGCCATTGTTAAGGCAGTTGAAACAACCGATTGGTGTGCCGAACGCTTGGTCGAAACGGCTTTAAAGCACAATTATTCGTGTATCATCATAGCCGACCACGGAAATGCCGACTTTATTGTTAATGATGATGGTTCACCACATACAGCCCACACAACCAATTTGGTACCTATAGTCTTTTTAGACAAAAATCATCCCAATGCCAAAATTAAAAATGGAAAACTGGGCGATATTGCCCCCACCATTTTGAGTATCTTGAACCTAGATATTCCCAAAGAAATGAACGGAGATGTTTTATTACAAGCTTAATCATCTAAAATCATTTGTTTTCATACTCTTGCTTGCTTTTACAGCATGTGTCAGCCCCGAAAACAGTGCAGTCCAATCAGAAAAAACATTTTTTGATCTGAAAGGATTTATGGAACATGAGGCCCAAAAACTAAGTACTGCCAAACTGGAAAAACGGATCAAGATAGGCGATAAAACAGAAAGCAAAACCTTTGACACACCCAATTGGACACAAGAACTCTTGGTGTTTTCCAATTCGGACATCAACAAAACGGATTGGACAGACAAATACACTGTAGAAAACAAAGGCAACTCTCTTGTCTACATAGCAAATGATTCGACCTTAAAAACCAAACGTTTACAGGTAGATTTCAATGACAGTCAAAACAAAAATTTCGACAACATCAAATCTTTGATGGTCATCAACAATACCCGCAATGTTTTGTATGAATCAAGTGAGTTTTTGAGTTATTATCCCAATGATAATTTTACCATCATTCGGAATCAAAGGGTCAAGACGGGAGAGGACAAAACCATCGAAATCAAATCAAAGGTCATTCGCTAATGCCTCAAGCTAGTTTGTTACATACCCACATTTTTAAGGTCCAGCAAAATGAGCGAGCGGCTCACTTGGATTTGCTTACAGTCGAAGAACCACTGGAGATTCGTCTGGGCTTTGGTCCAACAGAAAACCGCCAACAAAAAAGCTTGTCTGTAACAATGCGTACGCCTGGGCAAGATTTTGAATTGGCACTGGGTTTTTTGTTTACCGAAAACATCATACAGACTTATGAGGATGTACACAGCATTCGGTATTGCCAAGATTTGGGCAAACAAACAGTAGCAGATAATATTGTCAGGGTGGAACTCAAAGAAAATGTCGAACTGGATTTAAATAAATTGCAAAGACATTTTTATACGACTTCTAGTTGTGGGGTTTGTGGCAAAGCCTCGATAGAAGCGGTAGAAATGGTCTGCCCTACTCCACTATCCAATTCCACACCATCGTTTAACACCACACTCATTCACCAACTCCCCCAAGCACTCCGACAGCAGCAAGCGATGTTTGAACATACGGGGGGGATTCATGCGGCCGCCTTATTTGATGACTCGGGCAAACTTGCTTTACACTCCGAAGATGTAGGGCGACACAATGCTGTTGATAAATTAATTGGACAAGCTTTGCTCAAAAAAATGCTTCCTTTGCAAAAATACCTTATCTTGGTGAGCGGTCGGGCAAGCTTTGAGTTGGTACAAAAATCCTTGATGGCGGGTATTCCCATTTTGGCGGCTGTGGGGGCACCTTCGAGTTTGGCGGTCAACTTGGCGAGACAGTACAATATGACTTTGTTGGGTTTTGTCCGCAATCAGAGTTTTAATATTTATTCAGCAGAATCTAGAATTATCTAAGCAATACATTCAGCATATGGCATTAATCGAAGAAATGGAAAAACAAGGGGAGTGGTTGTTCAAATACCGTGGACAGTTACCTGTGTTGTTGTTGGTGTTTGGACTGCTTACTTTTTACTTTCAAATGCGGAATGACGCACTCTTTCCTGTCAATCAACAGTTGTGGATGTTTGTTTGTTTGGGTGTTTCCCTCATTGGCTTGGCGATTCGGGGCTATACAATTGGGCAAGTTCCCAAAGATACTTCTGGTCGAAACACTGGAAAGCAAATTGCCAATACTTTGAATACAACGGGTATTTATTCGATTGTTCGCAATCCTTTGTATCTGGGCAATTTTGTGATGTATTTGGGGATTGCTTTGTATGTTCAGAGCATTCCGTTTTTGCTTGTTTTTATCTTGCTATTCTTCATCTATTACGAACGCATTATCTTTACGGAGGAAGCCTTCTTGCGAAAAAGTTTTGGGCAAAGCTACTTGGATTGGGCTGCGAAAACGCCTGTATTTTTCCCCAAGTTTTCCTTGTGGACAAAAAACAAACTAAGGTTTAGTTTAAAGAATGTTTTAAAACGAGAGTACAGCGGATTTTTCAGTCTGTTTTTGGTTTTTTTTTGCTTGATTGGGAACGACAATGGCTACAATATGGCACTTTTAAATTGAATGAATATACTTGGCTTATCTTATGCCTTTGCGCCTTATTGGTTTATTTCACTTTGCGTACATTAAAAAAGAAAACAAATGTATTGGATGTCGAGGGAAGATAAAGCATTTTTAATGCTTTATCTTCCCTCGACCGCAGTGGAGAGGGCTATGAATTAGAAAAGACTAATTTTTCGGTTATCATACAACAACGAGATAGAAAACCCAAACGCTTGAAAATTCAAAATTTAAGTGGATTGAGCATCTTAGTAAATTAGATGCTACACTTCTAGAGGCAAGCGATATTTTGTATTAGGTGATTTCATTTTAATGGATTCACTTTCCAATACAAAGTACTATTCAATAAATTATTTTTTATTTTTTGAACGGAATGTTAAGGGCTTCGTTTGCATAGTGTGTCCCCGCTTTCCGTTTTTACTCCTCCCCCAACTAAATTGGGGTGCGGGGTAATCACTGCAATCGGGCGTAATATCGCTTCTTTTGGTTCTTCGTCGTTTTTTGCGTATTTTTCCTTACACTATTAAAACAAGAACAATGTTAGAAACTTATTTTGAAGCCGAGAAAGAACAATTTATGGCATTCCTCCAATTGCCAATAGACACACCTTTACAGATGTTGAATTTGCTCAAGTTCAAAGATAAGGTAGAAGAAAC
>JAHDIA010000498.1:0-2584 GCA_020631035.1 Chitinophagales bacterium
TAGACCTAGGTAAAAGGTGCCAAAGTTTATGAGGTTAGCATTGTCTCACCCTAATTATTGCGCAACATTATAAAATTGTTGACAATTATTCTATTCAATCTAACCCAAACTTTATTTTAAGCTAAAAATTTCATAAAAGAAATTGCTTATGCAGGAATATTTATACAAGACAAAATACTGTATTGCCATTGCTCTGTTTTTTCTGGTCCTAATGGATGTTAATGCCCAACAGGAGGCCAAATATACAGAGTATATGTTTAATACACTCACTTACAATCCAGCTTATGCAGGAACAAGGGATGCTGTAAGTGGAACCGCTATTTATCGACATCAGTGGGCAAATTTTGAAGGAGCTCCAAGAACTGTTTCTTTAAGTGTTCATGGCCCTCTGAATTTGCGTTTCAAGCCTGTTTTTTTACAAGAGAAAGTAGGGATAGGTTTGGATGTGCAATATGATTCTTGGGGGGTTCATGACTGGACCAATATCAAAGGAAATTATTCTTACAAATTCTATGTTAGTCCCAGATCTAAAGTTTCAATTGGTTTGAGTTCTAGCTTACTAGTTCAACAATCCAATTATGCCAGTGTAGAAACGATGACCGAAGCCACAGACGAAGTTTTTTCAGAAAATGTTTCTCGTGTATTACCCAACTTCGGTTTGGGTATTTTCTTTTACTCCAATATGTATTACATAGGGGCTTCTGTTCCTCATTTATTGACCAATGATTTGAGCGCATTGTCAGATGAAGCCCGACAATTTAGACATTATTATTTAGCAGGTGGTTTGGTCATTCCTTTATCGGATATACTAAAATTGAAACCTGCCGTTCTAGTGAAATCAGTTGGTTCTTTTGCTCCAACTCAAGCAGACATTAGTTTGAATTTATTTATCAATGATGCTGTTTGGGCAGGTATTGCTTATAGAACCAAAGATTCCTTTGATCTTCTTTTGGGATTGCAAATTAATCAAGGACTTAGATTGGGTTATGCATTTGATTTGATTACTACAGATATTCAAAATCATACCGATTTACATACCCACGAATTTATGCTTGGTTATGACTTTAATCTAAGAAGGGAAAAAATCATAACCCCCAGATATTTTTAAGCAAGTCGCCAAAGTAATTAATACGAAAAATGCCTACTTCTACTCGCAACAAGGTACAATTTATAAGCTGTCAAAAGCAGCTGTTTAAGAAACAGACAAGTTGAGCACATGAAATACTTATACAAAAAAAACTCAATCCTGTTAAATTCAGATCAAATCCTACATAATTGTTGTATAAAGGCATCAAAAGCCAATATACATCGGTTTTTATTTGCCCTACTGTTTTTGGTTTTCGCTCTATCTCCTCAAAAATTGTTGAGCAATGATTTTTGCAATGAGCCCTCCAATGACAATTTATCTCCCTCTTTTGTAGAGGTCTTTGCCTTGGTAGAGACTGCTGATATAGGAGACTTTATTTGGCATGATAGAAATGCGAATGGATTACAGGAAATTGATGAAAATGGTTTTTCTGAGGTCACTTTACATTTGATCAATGTAGAGACCAATGATACCACTAGTATTAGTCCTGAGGAAGGATTATATATTTATGAAGATGTAGATTCTGGTTTATATGTCATTCAACTTGAATTGTCTGACGAAGCCGAATTATTTGTCTCTCCCAAAGATATTGGAGACAGTGATATTATAGACAGTGACTTTGATACAGAATCATTGTTGACTGACACTATTTTTGTAGGAGATGAAACGCCCGTAAACGATACCATTATATTGGAAGGTAATGGTGCTGTAGATACAATGTTGATTATCAGTATTGATCCTGCTGATTTCACCATTGATGCTGGTATTTATACTTATGGAGCCATCAATAGTATTGTATGGAATGATACCAATGGAGATGGCAGTGTTGATCCAGGTGAGCCAGGTATCGAAGGTATTGAAGTTACTTTAACTGATGCCAATGATTCAACTTATACAATCGAAACAGATTCAAATGGTAATTTCATTTTTGAACAATTGTTACCTGCGGATTATACTGTCAGTATTGTCGCTCAAGAAGGCTATGAGTTTTCAAGCGATTCTACCTATAGTTTGTTTGTACTCTCTGCCGAATCAGTGAACAATGTCAACTTTGGCTTATTTGTTCCAGATACAGGCGGAGTTGACAATCAGCCTCCTTGTGTGGATACACTCTATTTCTGTGTTCCTGATGCTGTTCAAACAATGCTGTGTTTTTCAAGTTGTGATCTTGATGGTGATGCTGTGACCATAGGCAATACCATTTCTTTGTTTGAGTGTGAAGTAGAAATCTTAAATGATACTTGTATTGGCTATACCCCACTTCCTGGTTTGTCCTTGTCTGAGGATGAGGATATGGTAACTGTTGAAATATGCGATGCAGACAGTCTTTGTAGTGAAACCATCTTTATCATCGACATTGACGATTGTTTGGGTACAAGTAGTCTTGGCAATACTGTTTGGATGGATGAAAACTACAATGGCATTCAAGATGAAGAAGAGCCAGGTTTAGAAGGTATTACCATAAACATAGAGCGTGTAGATGGTTTTCAATATACT
>JAHDIA010000498.1:2594-4978 GCA_020631035.1 Chitinophagales bacterium
CCGCTACTACTGATGAGAATGGGAATTACAGCCTAGATGGAATTGGGTCAGCTATTTACATTATTAGCATAGAGGTACCCGAAGATTTGTTTTTGACTACGGGTGAATTTATTGTAGTTGACTTAGGTGATGATGCCAGTTATGTAGATGCAGATTTTGGTTTGAATGCTGCACAGATGGTCCCTGTAGATTGTTTTGCAGAAGCAGGGGTGGTTACCCCACCTGATGTAGTTGAATATGCCGCCAATGGCACAACTCAAGCTCCTACAATACAAGGACAAACAGATTCTACTGATTACAATTATTATTTTGTATTGACCACTGATATAGATCCAGGAGATGGTGTGTTATACGACATCATTGACATTAGTGAAGATGGTATTTTTGACATAGATTCACTTAACCTTACTCCTGACTCTCAATATCGTATTCATGGGCTCTCATTGCGAGGTTCTTTAGAGAATTTGACTGATTTAAACATTCAAAGTGCAGAGCAATTGATTACGGCCATCATTAGTGATGCCATTTGTGCTGATGTTACTTTGCCTGGTTATCCTATAAGCATATTGGGTGATTGTCTTGCCAATGCAGGTACCGTTACTCCACCAGATGTTGATGTTTATACTCTTGATGAAACCACCTTGGCACCAAGTGTTGAAGGTCAGTATGAAGGCGAGGGTTATACTTACTTCTTTCTTTTGACCACTGACTTAAATCCAAATGATTCTATTACTTATAATTTACTAGGATTAAGTGAAACTGGAGCTTTTGATTTATCATTGCTCACTGTTAACCCTGGTGATACTTATCAAGTTCATGGGCTTTCTTTTGAAGGAGACATCGTTGATTTAGGAGATCTTGGACTAGGAAGTGGCGATCAATTGGCAACACTCATCCAAGATGGCTTGTGTGCCGATTTGATTGTACCAGGTTTCTCTTTCCAGATTCTAGGAGGAGCTTGTGAAGTACAAGAAGGCATCCTTATTGTACCCGATACTACTGAAATTCAATCAGGTGGTATCAATGACAGTACCCAAATCATTGGAACTAGTTCAGCAGAAGGTTTGAGTACTATTTTTATATTAAGTCAATTAAATGATTCAACATCAAATAATGCCATTCTTGATGCCAACCTCAGTGGTAGTTTCGACTTTAGCGAATTGCCAGATGGAGCGTATCAAATCAATGCCATCAACTTTGATGGTTCTTTAGAAGATTATTTAGCCCTTGAATACAATAGTTTAGAAGCACTACAAACAGCCATTGATGATGGATTGTGTGCTTTGTTTGCAGACAATGCTTTTAGCTTTTTTGTAGGTATAACACAGGCCAGTTGTGAGGCAAATGCTGGAGTATTGTCAAGCAATGGCCCAAGCAATATCTTAGCTGATGCAAGCATTGAAGCACCTACAGTAGATGGAGCGTTTGATAGCCCTGATTATACTTATTTGTTTGCCTTAACTGCCGACACCTCAGCAGAAGATTCAACAAACAACAATATTTTACTCATCAATACCACAGGAAATTTTGACCTTGCTAGTTTTGACTTTGCGCTTGATTCGGCAAGTATTTATGGAATTTCTGTTTTAGATGAAAATGCAGCTGTGTCCGATTTATTTAACAATATTGACGAACTGTTGGCAGCCATAGATACAGGTTTTTGTGCAGCCGTTTCAGAAGCTTTAAACTATAGCATTGACAGTTGTATAGCAGATGTTGGAACAATCATTACTCCTGAGAATCTTGCTTATACTCTTGCAGACACCACCGCTTCGATTGAGGTAGAAGGCGCACAAGATGCAGACGGTTTTGACTATGCATTCCTATTGTTGGATGGCCCCAATATTCTTGCTATAAGTGGAAATGGAAGTTTTGATTTATCAAGCTTAGACATTGAAGCTAGTGATTTAGATTTGGATGTTGCTGCGGTTTCAGCCGAGACTGATTTGACCGAAGTCTTAGATTCGACCATTACAAGCTTGGCCAATTTGGGCATTTACTTTGCTGATAGTATGATTTGTTATGAAATTGTAATGACAGAATTTATGTACAATGTTTCAAGTGGAATTATTGACAGTTCTTGTTTGGCACAAGCTGGCAATCTTATCGCCCCTGAGACATTGGTATACCTCAATACAGATACAACTGAAGCAATTGGTGTAGAAAATCAAGCAACAACTGATTCTCTAAATTATTATTTTGTTTTAACCACAGATATTGCCCCAGACGATAGCATTCAATCCAATGATATTTTATTAATTGACAGCTTGAGTACATTTAACCTGGCTTTGTTTGGTTTAGAGACAGGTACATTCCAAGTATATGGTTTGTCTACTATGGAAACCATTGCGGGCATTATGGGCTTGGGCATTGCCAATATCGAC
>JAHDIA010000499.1:0-3468 GCA_020631035.1 Chitinophagales bacterium
ACCATCACCTTTGACGACGATGAGGGGGATGGAATGATTACGATTAGTGATCCGAGTGGGAATATTATGATTATGAACGGGGCCGAAGAAATTGCTATTTCTAGTAACAAAAGCATCACTCTTAGTAGTAAATTTATTTGTCTTCAAGGAGATGATATAGAGTTAACTGCCAAAAACAATGTAACCATCAAGGGTGGTTCCAAGATACTATCGGATGCACCTTCCAACAATATGAAAGGGAAAGATGTAACGGTAGATGCCACTAAATCAACTCAAGTTTCAGCAAAGGTTGAGACAACAATTAAAGGCGGAAAAATTAAATCAAATTCAACAGGAGATACGACCATTACAGGCGCATTAGTGAAAATCAATTCTTAAAAGGATTAGGACGGAACGTTGAGACTTCGCACGATGGTGACTCCCCGCTATCCGCTACTATGGCAATGGCGGTATGTACAGACGTCCTCGATATATCGGGACGTCTCTACCGCCATTGCCATATCCGCTACTATCGGGCGTATATGGCACGTTGATTTCTTCGGCCTTTCAAGGTGTTTTAAATAAAATAATTAACTGACAATAAAGATACAAATGAACAATGCATCCATAGCCCAAGAATACTATAAAGTAGTAGATTATTGGAAGAAAATAGAAAATGATAAAAAATGGAAATTGGCTTTGTGGGTCATAGACTATCAAGATTTAGAAATAGTTCATCAATTTATGGACATAGAAGCCTCACCACTAGGTCAATGCAAAGATATGATCTTTCGCTTTCAAACCATTTTTGTAGATTTTCGACAGTATGAAAGAGAGCTCTGGAAAGAATTTCTCTCTTGGTTTGATGAGGTAGAAGATGAACGTTATGATATGATGAATGCATTGGTCAAAGATCGTTTTTTAAAAGAGCCTTTTGTACCTAATAAAGAGCTTGCCCCAAATATTGAAAACATCCTAAGCGAATTAGAACGTTTTCGAACTTCCTTTCATGAGGAGGTAGGAGAATTAGATTTTGTGCTATATTTTTTTCCAGGACCCCATCACAAAGACATTGGGCATTGGTTTGCTCATTTGCTCGAAATAGAGATTCCTCCCCATATTCGTTTTGCCAGTATTGATTTAAATGAAGAAAGAAAAATCAATCAATTTGCTGTCAATCAAAAACGTAAAGTCAAGGAAATTTATCCCAACTTAAATATGGCAGATGCAATGAAAAACGATATGGCAAAAGATGCCGCAGGAGAAAAGCCTCACCATCCAGGAAATGTCTACAACCAATTGGTATCAGAACTAATGGAAGCAGCCGCTCAAAAAGATCAAAAAGCAGTCGGAAAAAAAGCAACTCAATTGATCAAAACAGCCGAAACATTAGCAGATCCAAGTATCATAACAACGGTATATTTACTCATTGCCAATGCCTATTTTTCCTTAAAGGCAAATGATAAAAGTTTAGAATTTTCAGAGAAAGCCATAGCATCAGCTTTGGCATTAGAGCAAGTAGAAAACGATACCATGTCCTATCCACTTTGGCGTTCTGCAGCCTTGCTTAAAGGAGGTTTATTGCTTGGGATGGACAAACACAAAGATTCTATTGAAATATATCTTTCTGTTGCAGAAAAAGCAACCAAAAAGAAAGACTTCTTTTTTATACTAGAAGGCTATCGCCTTTGTGGGGCAATTGAGGAGTTAAAAAAGAACTGGCAAGAAGCCTTTGAATATACCTTGCTTGGATTGTATGGAGGCAGTCAAATGGAGGAACAAATGCTTAAAAGCTCCACCTTCCCTTTAGCAGTTTTAACTGCCAATGAGTGTGCTAAAAAAATTCCTTTACCAGCTAAGAAAATGGCAATACTACACAATTCATTTGTGGAATGGCTAGGCAAAGATTGGGAAAAACTAGCTGAGCAATATACCAGCCTTAGACCTGTGGAAGCCGATTTAGAAACCGATTTAAAAACCAAAGAAATAGAAAAAGCTTATGTCTAGTAGTTCAGATCAACAGACGACCAGTTTTGGAGAGTTGTTTGCGAAAAAGAAAGAGCAATTAGACAACCTTCAAAAAGATTTAGCAGCGAGTATTTTTCCTCCAATTCCAGGACAATTGGCAGGGAAATACCATGATATTGCAGTAGGTTTGGATTTTCATGAAACAGTTTGGCCGCCCTCTCCCTTTTTTCCAGTACCCCATGCAGCAAAGGTCTATGATCTTTTGGCAGCTATATGTATGGCACTTCCCAATATCTTTCCATCATTGGCACCTCCAACACCAGCACAAGCGGCAAGTGAAGGTCCCCAATCTATATCTATTCAGTCAGTTGCAGTTGCCATTATTCAAATGATGAAGCCATCGGTTAAGGTCAATAATCAATGGATTGCAAATGCGGGGACAACTTTGCAAACATTGCCTGCTTGGTTCTTTCATGCTTTGCCACTGGTCAAACCCATAGCTGAAGCTGAGATGTTTATGGGTAGTTCTACTGTATTAGCAGATGGAGCTCCTTTTTCTTATCAGTTTTTACCTGCTTTGTCTTGTAGTATAGTAGGGATTCCTGCGCCCTTTAGAATAGGAAAAAAGCCGAAAATGTCCTTGATGACTCCCTTGACTTTTTTGGTTAGTACTCCACCCTTGGGTAATCCTGTTTTGGTGGGAGGACCGCCTACTATTGATTTGATGGCATTGGCAATGAATATGGGGCTTCGGGCATTAGGTAAATTGGGGCAAAGAGCCATGGGAGCTATTTTTCAACCCTTTATCAATGCTGTAAAGAAAAAATATCCCAAACTAGGGAAAGTGATGCAAAAAGTAAAATGCTTTTTGTTTGGTGATCCAGTAGATGTGGCAACAGGACAAGTAAGGGCTGGAAATGAAGAGTTTGCCCTTGCAGGTCCAATTCCTTTTGTATTTGAAAGAACATATTATGGTATTCAAGAAGAGCGAACAACTTTAGGACACAATTGGCATCATTCTTATGATATATTTTACCATGCACCTGATGAGGATGGTATCATTTTATTACATCTTCCAGATGGTAGAACCATTGGCGTTCCAGAGTTAATTCCTGGTACTACTTTTTTTCACAAAATAGATAAGATTCATTGGAGTTTTGATGGAGAAAAATATTTTTACAGAGATGACAAAGGATTGACCTATACTTTTGAAGGGACAGGTATGAAGAGAGATAAATACTATGTCCAAAATATATCCAATGATGTAGGAGATAGTATTCGATTTGCTTATCGTAATAGATTGCTTTGGGAGATTACAGAAAGTGCAGGAAGAAAAATTCGTTTTGATTACAACAGTGATGAATTTATAGAAAAAGTAATAGTTTGTGATGTAGAAGGCAATCCATTGTTTAGCCATTTGTATGAATATGAAAATGAGATGCTTTGTAAAGTAAGCAATGCTGCTGGAGCTAGTGTTCATTTTAGATACAAAGACAAAAAAATGGCACAGATGACCAATAA
>JAHDIA010000499.1:3568-4944 GCA_020631035.1 Chitinophagales bacterium
CCAATGGGCAACCAACAAAAATATACATATGATTACCACGGCAATCTGACAACGGTGGCAGATGCCTATGACAATGTTACCTCCTTTGGTTATGATGATAAAAATCGGATGATATATGTAAGTTCTCCTAAAGGAGCAACTTCTACAAGAGGATACGATGAACAAGGTCGTATTAGTGAACTGGAATATGCCAATGGCAATGAGATTAAACTCAGTTATGAAAAAGGTAGTTTCCCTATTAAAATAGAGGATAAAGATGGACGGGTGACAGAACTTGTTTGGGATGAACAAGGAAATTTAAGAGAGATGGTTTATCCCAATGGAGCAGTTGGAAAAATGGAATATGATGAGTTAGGTCGTGTGACAAGAAGTTCTGCGCCCAATGGAGGGGTGAGTCAATATAAATATGATGTGCTTGGTAATTTAGTAAAAGCTGTACAAGCAGATGGACGAGTACACCACTTTAATTATGATGATTCAGGCAATATTTTGGAGGCAAGTGATGGAGAAAGACAGGTAACCTTTACTTATTGGGGATTGGGCAATGTAAAGACAAGGACAGAGAATGGTAAAACCGTTCATTTTAATTATGATACAGAAGAGCAATTAAAATCGATTCGAAATGAGGCAGATGAGGTGTATCGTTTTACTAGAGATCCACTTGGCAGTATTATAGGGGAATGGGGCTTTGATGGAATCAACAGACAATATGTAAGAGATGCCAATGGAAGAGTGATAAAAACGATACGACCAGAGGACAAATACACAGCCTATCAGTATGACAAAAAAGGAAATGTAAGTAGTATCAATCACGATGATGGAACCTTTGAGTTGTATACCTATGATGCGGACAATTATCTAGTTGAAGCGAGCAATGAAAATTATCAAGTACTTTTAAAGCGAGATATAGTAGGACGGGTATTGGAAGAAGTGCAGAATGGATATGTAGTAGAAAGTAAGTACAATGACTACAATCAACGAGTGAGTTTAAATAGTAGTCTAGGAGCGAAGATTGAGAACAGTTATGATAAAAACGGCTTTTTATCATCAAGGTCAGCCTCACAGAGTAAGGTCCAGTCTTGGGAAGCCAAGTTTTCCTATGACATAATGGGCAATGAGATAGAGCGAGATTTAGGAGGCGGATTAAAGAGAAAAATGAGTTTTGACCAGATGGGGCGGATGAAGGAGATGAGCATTCAAAACAAAAACCTAGAAGGAAGTAGTCGCCAGTATTTCTGGTCCGCCTCAGACCAACTGCAAAAGATTATACACAGTAATGGAGAGGTGACAGAGTTTGAGTATGATGCAGTAGGTAATTTGAGCTGTGGAATTTATAGAGATGGGCTAGAGCGAATATACAAATGTCCCGATGCAGT
>JAHDIA010000500.1 GCA_020631035.1 Chitinophagales bacterium
CATTGTCATATATGAGCTTGTCGCCCAAATTTTCAAAAAAACTTTCGGAGCCATATTTAATGTCCCAGCTACTACGGTTAATGGTCGTTTTCCCTTCTATACGCACACCCCGTAGTTCAGGTTTTACTTGTACCCTCAATGCAATGGTTTGAGCTATGTTTTTAATGGTCAAATCGCCTATAAGATCATAGCCATCAGGGCGTCCGTACTTGTCTATGACCTGTTCAGATCCGACAATTTCAAAACGGGCAGTGGGATGGGTTTTGACATCAAAAAAGTCATCAGATTTGAGGTGGGTTTCAAGCAAAGCTTTCATTTCCTTATCCATTTGATCAGTACAGCTAAGCGACAACATATCCAATTCTAAATGGCCTGTAAGCTTGTTGCCTTCCATTTTTAAGCGACCACTTTTTAACAAAAAATAACCATTTTGTTCACCTACAGCAGGACTATTGCCTGTCCAGTAAACCTTGCTATTGAGGGAGTCCAATACAAATTCCAGAGAGTCTAGCGTATAGGTTTCTGTTGTGGTGTCAATGGTATCAGTCTCTACTTCTGTTTGACTCCATAAAGGAAGACAAAAGAGTAGTATAAAAATATATAGGGGGAGTTGTTTGACGTTCATAAATTTGTGTTACTTACATAATTGATTTTTTGATATAAAAATAGGACGGAACATTGGTTTTTGCAAACGATGGTTTGCCCCCGCTATTCGCTGCAAGCTTGTAGACGCACAGCCGTGCGTCTCTACAAGGCTTTCCGCTACTATCGGGCGTATTTGGCACGTTTTGTCCTTTGTCGCTTCGTTTTCTTGATGTCTGGCATTTTCAAAATGCCTCGTATCTTTATAGGAGTGGAAGCGTCGGACGAGCGGATGGATGCACTTTAAAACGCAGCCCAAAATATGCGTTGGCTAACCAGATTGAACGCAGCCTAGAACCACACACGATGCACCAAAAAAAATTAGATTTTAGAATGACGAATTTAGAATGGATTAGTGGTTTTTATTCTTTGTTCGATAGGGTAATTAGAAAGAAAGATTACTACTTGATTCACTATTCGTAATTCTACACTCTAAATTCTACATTCAATCTCACTGCATTTTCTTCAACTGTTTCTGGTCGTGGCGATAAACATCTTTAAAGAAAGACAAACGCCCTTGTTCATCGGCTCTACAAGTGAGGTAGTAAAGGTAGACAGGAACATCTTGTTTGAGGTTGACACGCCATTCACGGCTGCCTGCCATTGCTCGTTTGACCTTTTCGAGTGTCCATTCCTTATCGTCGAGTAAGTACTGTGCCATTTCAGCGGGCTTTTGAACCCTTACACAACCCGCACTCATTGCCCGAAAGTCTTGATTGAAGTATTTTTTTGCGGGCGTATCGTGGAGGTAGACGGCATATTTGTTGGGGAACATAAACTTGACATCGCCCAAACTATTTTGATTGGTTGGTTTTTGTTTAAAGCTGTAGTTTTTCCAATCTTTTTTAGCGGCTTTCCAGTCCACACTAAAAGGATCGGTTATTTTTTTGCCTTTGTAATAGCTGACGACATCCCCGACATACAATAGGGCTGGTTCAATGTCGAGCCATTTGAGAATTTCTTCTCTGGCGATACTCGTAGGAATGTTCCAAATGGGACTAAAAACCAAGTGTGTCATTGGTTCAGTAAAGACAGGCGTAGGTTTTTTAACATCTCCAACCACTGCACGCATATTCATTACTTCCTTATCATTGTCAACGACTTGAATCTGGTATTGTGGAATGTTGACAAAGACGAAACGCTGTCCCATATCGTCGGGCAACCAACGCATACGTTCCAGATTGAGTTCTAGTTTTTGAATGAGTTCGTCCAATGGCATATTGAGCATTTCGAGGGTTTTGCCACTCAATTTGCCTGTTTCTGATAGACCATTGCGTTTTTGGTAAGCTTTGAGGGCGTCAACCAAAGCATCATTGTAAACAACATCGCCAGAGACATCGCCTTTGTAATCGCCCATAATGTAAAGACGTTGGGCGAGTGCTTTAGAGGCTTTGTTGGCAGTGCCTTGACTTAGACCAGAACTGGTAGCCTTGGAGAGTCCACCATTGGCTTTGAGTTTTTTACAATAATTGACCTTTGCTTGCATAGCATCGTAACCCAAGAAGCTAGGTGGCTGGGCAGCTTTGAGTGCTGCTTCGACTTGCCCGTTGCGAACGGCTTTGCCCAAGGCTAGACCAAGCTCGCCAGTTTTACCCTTGGGATAATCCCATTTGTGCGTATAGCGACCATTGGAAAGATCAGACATAAAAGAGAGTGCAAGAGAGGTTAGATTGAGGTCCAAGTCAATTTTATTGAGCAACAACTGCTCATCTTTAAATTTGTTTTGTTGGTAAATTTGATTGTAGAGGGTATCTGTGACTTCTGTGTTGTAATGTTTTGGATCGAGTCCATACTTTTCGGCATTTCGAATCATATTGAGTAGGTCCTCGGTTTGTTTGGGAACACTCCGTCCTTTTTCGGATTGCCAAAGCAATTGGTAATCATTGGCAGCATAGGCGTCTAGACTTTGCTCCTTGATTTGCTCCGAATTCTCACTATTGATTTTCATCAAATAGCTGATGGAATGCATTTTATTGGAGAGCATATCACAGGTGTAATTGGGGTTTTGCTGTTGATCTTTTTTGATGGCATTTCCCAATGTATCTCCCAAGCCTCCTTCGCCACAAGCTGTTATGAGTAACATCAATGCCAATATAGGAGGGAGTATATTTTGAAGCTTCATTGTTCTTCTAGTTTTTCTAATTTTTTGTTGACTTTTCTCAATTCTTTGTAACATCGAATGCTCAGGGCGGTAACACCAGGAAAAGGAATAAAACCAAAGACCCTATCGGTCATACGAACATCCGTATCCAGTTGGTATTTGGCAATGGTGGTCGAAATAAAATATTCCACGATTTCCTCAACAATGACAGAGCCACCGAGGGTTTGAAACAAGGTGAGTCCTTCGGGTATAGATAAGGCTACATCAATACCTGAAGAAACTGCCATTACTTTGAGCAATGCCCGTTTTTTTTCTCGAAGATACTCAATAGAGTTGGTATCTTCAATTATCATATAATCACTATTGGTCTTTGCCATTGTAAATTGTTTTGTTTACGAGTTGTTGTAAAAGTATGTGTTGTACTACCTTTGTGACATGAAAAAATACGAAATTCTACAATTTTTGATAATATTTAATACATTGTTTTTTCTAGGGAAAGGCATTAACGCCCAAACAGACAGCCTTGCTTGGGAGTTAGATACTTTGCCCAATATGCCATTTCGTATTAGCAACAATGCTGTAACAGAGGCTTGGGTAGATGGAGTTCCCCACATTTTTTCTTTTGCAGGTATAGACAGTAGCAAGTTTTCGTCAGGCATTACCAATCGTTCTTTTCGTTTGAATTTAGAAGCCAATGAGTGGGACACCATTCCCCCCTTGCCAATGACTTACGATGTCATTGCAGCAGGAGCAAGTAGGGTCAAAGATAAGATTTATGTGATAGGAGGCTATACCGTATTGCCAGGAACCGAGATTTCTTTTGACAATGTCCATATTTATGACCCACAAAGCAATACTTATACAGCGGGTACACCGATTCCAAGAGCGATAGACGACCAAGTACAGGCGGTATGGCGAGACAGTCTGATTTATGTGGTGACAGGATGGAGTCAGACCAACAATTACCCCGATGTCCAAATTTACGACCCAGCCAATGATGAATGGTTGGAAGGAACGCCAACGCCCAACAACAATTTTTACAAAGCTTTTGGTGCGTCAGGGACCATCATAGGAGATACAATTTACTATGCAGGAGGAACGGCTTATTTTACCAATGACTTTTTTGAGCCATTTCGATTGGTGCCTTATTTACGTATTGGCGTCATCAATCCAGATACGCCCACCGAAATCGAATGGAGTTATATTGAAGATTCATTGGCCTTGGGTTATCGGATGGCAGCCACCAATTTTGAGGGCAAAGCGATGTGGATTGGTGGAGGACTAGTTTCCTACAATTACAACGGCATTGCCTACAACGGCTCAGGTGGGGTAGAGGCAACTGACCGTATCTTGACCTATACACCTCAAGACAGTACACTAAGCGAGGCTTTTGGCTACATCCCCAAGGTGATGGACTTGAGAGGAGTGGCAAAGATTGCCGACAATGAATTTGTGATTGCGGGTGGTATGGTCGAAAACCAAGAGGTAAGCGACCAATGTTTTGCCTTTAAGTGGGCAACCGATACAATGGCGATAGACACAATGGATATGGATACAATGATGATGGACACAACAATGATGGATACAATGGAAGTTGATACAATGGTAGTGGATACCACAATAATGGGATTGAACAATTTGCAAATGACATCCAATATTGTATTTGTATTTGACCGAGTGAGCAAGCAATTGAGTTGGGAAAGTAAGGATAATGTAGCCATCGAAAGCCTTCGAGTTTGGACAAGTGACGGACAATTAATTGTAGCCCAAAAAGTCAAAGGACAAAATAAAGTCGTATTGGGAAATTTACCAAAGGGTATTTGCGTTGTCCAAGCGGTGGATGTGAATGGGAAGGTATATATTTATCGGTTTGTAAATTAATTTCCCCGTAGAGAAAATTCACGAATTTTCTCCACAAACCACTAGGAAAACACGAACCGTTAAGAACGGTGGATAGCTAGGAAGTTATCTTTCTACAAATTTGTGAATTAAAATTTAATAGTAATACTTCAATTCAAGGGTAGTTGAGGAACTTTATATGTCTTGCAAATGGTAATATGGTGTAGATAGTTTATAAAAATCGGTTTTATATGAAATGGATTAAGCAAAATATTTACTGGTTGTCATTTGTTAGTATGTTTGTGTTGGGACTTTTCCTAATCATTATTTATTGTTTGATAAAGCCAGACTTTGGGGTAAA
>JAHDIA010000501.1:0-2721 GCA_020631035.1 Chitinophagales bacterium
GATTCTTGAACAAATAGTAGGGAGCCAAAGGCGACTGGATAGCTTGTTTAAGAATTGCTCTCTTCAACAAAAATTGGAAAAGAATGGAGAGAAATTCAAAGACAATCAATATGAAAAAAATCATATTGATTGTCTTTTGAAACGTTGAGCCCTATATTTCGTTCAATTGTAACGAATCCAAACAATCCCAAAAACAATGAGTGTTTCCAAAAAAGAATCATCCAAACACGTCATCCGAATAAAATGCCAAGATGAAATTGGATTGATTCACAAGATATCCAATGTCTTATACCTCAACAAACTCAATATTATCCGAAATGGAGAATATGTTGACAATGAAAGCAATCAATTTTTCTTGAGAAGTGAAGTAGAAGGTACATTAGAGGAACTGGTCGTCATATCTAACTTAGAAAAGATATTGCCTCCAGGAGCTCTAATTGATTTAAAACCCATCCAAAAGAAAAAAATTGTCATACTGGGCACCAAAGAAGCACACTGTTTGGGAGATATGCTGATCAAGCATCAATTCAATAACTTGAATGCCAAAATACAGGCCGTTATTTGCAACCATCAAACATTGGGCAATTTGGTTGAAAAATTTGAAATACCTTTTCATTGTATTTCCGCTTCTGGACTGGAAAGAACAGAACATGAACAAAAAATACTAGATTTATTAGATACTTTAGATTTCGACTATATTGTATTGGCGAAGTATATGCGTATTCTTACCCCTTTGTTTGTCGAAAAGTATCCCAATCAAATCATAAATATTCATCATTCCTTCTTACCTGCTTTTATTGGAGCCAATCCATACAAACAAGCCTTTGAAAGAGGTGTCAAAATTATTGGAGCAACGGCTCATTTTGTCACCAATGACTTAGATGAAGGTCCCATCATCAATCAAGATGTTATTCGGGTAGATCACAACTATAGTTGGCGGGCAATGGCTAGAGCTGGAAGAGATGTCGAGCGAACTGTTTTGGCACAAGCTTTAGAAATGGTTTTCAAAGACAGGGTAATGGTCAACAAAAATAAAACAATAATTTTTTAACTCTAATACTCTTATTTTCATTTATTTACCTTACCTTTGTAGGAGATAGCCGCAACTTTTTTTAAAAAAAATTTGATATGTTTGTGACTATCTATTATATTTAAGTCGTAAAGTAGAATCTTAGGAATATGAGAGTATTTTCTAAGTACTTTTCAAATAACTTATATGGGATTATTTAGTTTTGTAAAAAATGCAGGTGCCAAACTTTTTGGAAGAAAGAAAAAAGAAGCACCTCAAGTAAATGAGCAAGTTCAACAAGAGGCAGAACAGCCTTTTTACACTCAAGAAGAGTTGAACTCATTAAAATCTGATGAGTTAATTGCTCTGGTTCAATCTTTGGGTCTACAAATTGATAGTTTGTATGTAGCTGTTGAAGATGATGTAGCAACTATTGCTGGTACTGCTCCAAGTCTTATGGAAAAAGAAAAAGCAATTTTGGCTATAGGTAATGTGGAAGGCATTGCTCAAGTTGATGACAAAATCAAGGTACAAGGAATAGAAAGTGAAGAGGAAAATGCAAGTGTATTTGAAAAACAGGGTTCTGTTTTTCACACTGTCGAAAAAGGTGATACACTTTCAAAAATCTCTAAAAAGTACTATGGCAACCCTATGAAATATACAGTTATCTTTGAGGCAAATAAGCCGATGTTGACTGATCCAGATTTAATCTATGCTGGTCAGGTGCTTCGGATACCGTCTCTAGATGCTTAAAGATACAAAATGTGTTGTTGTTTTTCATTGTTAGAATTGCCCATCCTGTTTAATCGGGGTGGGTTTTCTTATTTTTATCCATCCTGAAAGTCCTCTCTCTGTGTGAAAGCATTGCTCTGTTTAGAATATAGCTCCATTGCCCAACTCTCTGTCCAAACTTTTCCAGTTCCTCCTGTAGCTTCTGATGAAGTACTCATACAATCTCAAGCCAGTAGCTGTTGGTGGAGAACAAACATAAGCCATAATTAATTGCAAAAAGTTGCATTTTATTTCTATCTTTGCAGACTAATTTATACAAATTAGAAGAAACCATATTTATTAACCTAAAAAAAAAGATTTTGGTAGAAGAATTAGATAATCCGAAAATGGAACAAGAGGTAACTGCTGAAACCTCTGTAAATTCCAATATGGAGGAGACGCAAAATTCAGAAACCGTTGAGGCGCAGGAACAAACAACAATCAAACATGTTGTTTTTGAGGATGAAGAAAGTGTTGCTCACGACGATTTTGATTGGGAAGCAGGTAACAAAATGAATCCCAATTATACTGAAACTCAAATTGATGACATGATTACAATGTATGATGCTACTTTTAGAAGCATCAATGATCATGAAATCATCAAAGGAACAGTAGCCTCTATTACTGACTCTGATGTTGTTTTGAACATTGGATTTAAATCTGACGGCTTGGTTCCTCGTTCAGAATTTAGAGATTTACCTGACTTAAAAATAGGCGATGATGTAGATGTGTATGTAGATGAGAAAGAAGATCGCAATGGACAGTTGGTATTGTCTCGCAAAAAAGCAAAATTATTGAAAGCTTGGGAAGGTATTGTCGAAGCTTACAATGATGACAAAATTCTTACTGGTACTGTTGTCAGTAAAACAAAAGGTGGTTTGATTGCCAATGTATTGGGTCTAGAGACTTTCTTACCTGGTTCTCAAATTGATGTGAAACCC
>JAHDIA010000501.1:2731-4933 GCA_020631035.1 Chitinophagales bacterium
AACCCATTGTTGATTATGATGCATATGTTGGTAAAACAATGGAGTTCAAAGTAGTTAAAATCAATGAGTCAATTAAGAATGCTGTTGTATCTCACAAAGCCTTGATTGAAAGCGATCTTGAGGAGCAACGTCAAAAAATTATTTCTCAATTGGAGAAAGGTCAAGTCTTGGAAGGTGTTATCAAAAACATCACAGACTTTGGAGCCTTTATTGATTTGGGCGGTGTTGATGGTCTATTGTATATTACAGATATTTCTTGGGGCCGTGTTAACCACCCATCTGATGTATTGGAAAATGGTCAGAAACTAAATGTTGTTGTTCTTGATTTTGATGACAACAAAAAACGTATCTCTCTTGGCTTGAAGCAATTGCAACCACATCCATGGGAAGTACTCAATGACGAAATCAAAGTTGGTACCATTGTAAAAGGTAAGATTGTCAACATCGAAGACTATGGTGCATTCTTGGAAATCACTCCTGGTGTTGAAGGTTTGATTCACGTTTCTGAGGTTTCTTGGTCGAACCAACCAATTAACTCTAGAGACTTCTTCAAATTGAATGAGAACTATGAAGCGAAAGTAGTAACCATTGACAGAGAAGAGCGCAAGATGTCTTTGAGTTTGAAACAATTGACTGAAGATCCTTGGCAAAACATTGACAAAGAATTCCCAATTGAAAGCAAACACACTGGTATCGTTCGCAACTTGACTCCTTATGGGGTATTTGTTGAGATGAAAGATGGTATTGGTGGTATGGTTCACATTTCTGATCTTTCTTGGACTAAGCGTTACAATCACCCATCTGAATACACCAAAGTTGGTGAAGAATTGCAAGTGGTTGTTTTGGACATCGACAAAGAAGGCAGAAAATTGTCTTTGGGTCACAAGCAAATCGAAGAGGATCCATGGGATACTTTCGAGAGCATCTTCCCTATAGGTACACGCCACGAAGGAACCATTGTCAAAAGAGACGACAAAGGCGCCATTGTATTGTTGCCTTATGGTGTAGAAGGATTTGCGCCTAAGAAGCATTTGCGTAAAGAAAATGGTCAGTATGCTGTTGATGATGAATTGTTGACTTTTGAGGTAATTGACTTCAACAGAGATGATAAGCGTATTGTTATTTCACACACTGCCATTCACCAGAAAACGAAAGATATTAAAACTGGAGCAGGTGGAGTGAGAAAAGGTGGAAAAGATAACAAACGTAGCAAAGCTGATATGGACAAAGTAAACAAACAAATCGAAAAAACCACTTTGGGCGATTTGGATGTTTTGAGCAAATTGAAGCAACAATTGGAAGATTCTGAAAAGAAAGATAAGAACGGTTAATATGCATTGGGTATATTAATCTACTAACTATATTGACCCTCCTTGAGCTTAGCTCAAGGAGGGTTTTTGTTTGTATTGAAAGTAGCAAAGAAGCGTGGTATGGTAGCGGATGGAACAAAGTTCGTACGAAGGACCTAAAGAAGCGATGCTACGCTCGATGGAAGCACATACCTTGTATGGCGGACAGCGAGGAGTCACTACCGTTTGAAAAACCAGCATTCCGTTCAAACATTCATAAAACATTTATTATTTTGTGAACTGTCTGTAATTTGAAATACACCTACACAATGAGAAACGAAACATCTGTATTGGATAACAAAGCAAGCAAACTTTTTTTGATTTTAGCAGGTTTCTTTATTGCCAATGCTTTGATTGCAGAATTTATAGGGGTCAAGGTTTTTTCTTTGGAGAAAACACTCGGTTTTACGCCATTTAATTGGACGCTTTTAGGTCAATCTGGCTTGGGTTTGAATTTATCTTTGGGGGTGCTTTTGTGGCCTGTGGTATTTGTGATGACCGATATTATCAATGAGTATTTTGGCAAGCGTGGGGTACGTTTTTTATCTTTTTTGGCAGTGGGTTTGATTGTTTACGCTTTTGTTATGTTTTTTCTGGGAATTCGCTTTGTACCTGCCGATTTTTGGCCTCAATCTCATCTAGGACAGTTTCCCGAATCTGAACATACATCCATATTGAAAAAGGTTGGGGATTATGATTTTGCCTTTCGTTTGGTATTTGGGCAAGGCTTGTGGATTATCATTGGCTCTCTGGTTGCCTTTTTAATTGGGCAAGTGGTGGATGTGACTGTTTTTCAGAGAATAAAAAAAACCACTGGTGAACAGAAAGTGTGGCTTAGAGCCACTGGTTCAAC
>JAHDIA010000502.1:0-1818 GCA_020631035.1 Chitinophagales bacterium
GCCGTTGTGATAATCTATCAAAACCTATCTACCTATGTGGGATGGGTAGACGCAAGATGTTGCGTCTCTACCTAACCTATGTAATTGTAAACGTCATTGGTGACGTTGATGTTAATCCTGAACTGTGTGTAATAAAATCTAACGCCAATGATGACGTCTTCCAAAATCAAATCTATATTCCCTTATGGGATGTGTGGACGCAAGATGTTGCGTCTCTATAGGTGATACGCTTTACAATACGTACTACCAATATATATTGAATCTCTATGGATTCAATTAATCAAAATCCAATCAATACAACATTGTAATGACCACGAATGATGCTTTGACACATTGCAAACCTTACAATGGTTTGTTCAGTGTTTAGATGTAGTGCCCATCTTCTTTCCTTACATATAATGCATTACATCTTAAGCCAGACGCAAAACAACTGCGTCTTCACACCCAATGTCTATCAAAAACAATGTTATCCATAACCAGTCTGTCAATGAACATTTCTTCCCCTCTCTCTTCTCTACATAAATCGGTACGTCATATGATATTGGTACACCTCACCAGGACACAAAACGGGTGTGGGAAATTGAGTCTGATTTGGACTGTCTGGAAAAAATTGCGGTTCCAAACAAAATCCACTTCTTGGATAAAGAATGTGGTCCCTATCATTTTTTATCCTGGGCAGATAATTCCCACTGTAAAACTGAATACCTGGTTTATTGGTATACACTACCAATTCTCGACCACTCTCCAAGTCTCGGACAATTGCCGCGGGCTTGTCTTCCTTTGTCGAGGGGTCTAGGACATAACAATGGTCATATCCCGAACACATTTTCAATTGGCGGTCTTCCTTGTCAAGGTCTTGGCCAATTGATTTAAAATCTCTAAAATCAAAAACTGATTTCTCTACCTTCCCTACCCCATAGGGAATGAAATCATTATTAACGGGCAAAAAATAATTGGCATTGATCCAAAGCTCATGGTTCAACACATCTCGCTTCACATTACCACTTAAATTAAAAGTGGTGTGGTTGCTCAAATTCACGATGGTCTTTCGATCACTTGTTGCTTGAAACAACATTCTAAACACATTGTCATTGGTCAAAACGTATAGAACCTCTACATCCAAATTGCCAGGATAGCCTTCTTCCATGTGTCTGCTCTGATAGCGCAACTTCAAAGCTCCCGCTGCTCCTTCCAATTCAATTTCTTCGACATTCCAATACACTTTGTTAAATCCAATGTGTCCGCCGTGTAAATGATTGGGTTCACTATTACAACTCAAATTGTATGTTCGCCCATCCAATACAAATTCGCCCTCTGCAATCCGATTGGCATAACGGCCAATGATACCACCTAAGTACCATTGATTGTCTTTGTACCAATCTTCTTTGTCAAATCCCAAAACGATGTCTTCTATTTTTCCTTGTTTGTCTGGTACTCTTATAGAGGTAATGGTTCCTCCATAATCAGACACCGTAATCTCAATGCCATTCGCATTTTTTAATTTAAAAGTTTCCATATAATATCATCACATTTACAAAATATGCCCTCATCAATGATCACCAATCACTGATCTAAGCAATTAATTATTAAATAAACATAAGTTGTCCAGTATTTGAAACAACTTATTGCATCTCTCAAATATTAGGAAGTGTTCCTCTAATTTCTTTTCAAGTTCCCTTAGTAGTCTTCGGCTGTCGTCCCTTTAAATTTAAATGATATATAGGATGGCAATTTAAATTTAAAGTTTTGTTTTTTTATTTTTTGTTTTTTTCACTGCAAAGCTCAATACTCATTTGCTCAAATCTCCCATTCACTCAA
>JAHDIA010000502.1:1918-4914 GCA_020631035.1 Chitinophagales bacterium
TTTCCCATTCACTCAATTTCCCATTCACTCAATTTCCCATTCACTCAATTTCCCATTCACTCAATTTCCCAATCTCCCATTCACTCATTCAACAATTTTTAAGCATTCGCCCACTGCGTCTCTACGGGAAACTCACAACTCATAATCCACAACTCACAACTCATAATTCACAACTCATAATTTCAAAAAGCGTCGGATGAGCGGATGGATGCACTTTAAGACGAAGCCCAAAACATGCGTTGGTTAACCAGACCACTACGCAGCCTAGTACCACGCACGATGCACCAAAATAATTATAAATTATAAATGGTGAATTATAAATTGAATCAGTATTTCCTGTTCTTTGTCGATTGGCAAGTTATTACCAATCACTCATCCCCTCAATCACTCAATCACCTATTCACTCAATCACCTATTCACTCAATCACTCAATCACCTATTCACTCAATTTGTGTGTTCAGACGCAAGATGTTGGCATCTCTACAAAAAACTCATAACTCACAACTCACAACTCATAACTCACTCAAACCATCTCCAACACCTGATCGCAAACATTCTGGGCAGTGAAACCAAATTTCTCATCCAAAACCTTATAAGGTGCTGAATGCCCAAAATGATCCAATCCCCACACTTTGCCGAAGGGACCAACCAGTCCTTGTAAGTTGACAGGCAATCCAGCCGTCAAACCAAAAGTCGGAATGTGTGATGGCAACAACTGCCATTGGTATTCGATGGGTTGCGCTCGGAACAATCCCTCTGATGGAACCGAGACAATTCTTATTTTTAAATTTTTCTTTTTGGAACGCAAAAGTGCTGCCCCCTCAACCAAGGTCGAAACCTCCGAACCATTGGCAATCAAAATCACATCGGGTTTGCCTTGACAGTCCTCTACAATGTAAGCTCCTTTCTCTGCACCCAATGCTTCTTTAAATCTATTTTTGATTGTTGGTAGATCGTTGACATTCTGACGGGACAAAATCAAACCGCTTGGTGTTCGATCATTTTCCAAAGCCAACTTCCAACAAACCGAAGTTTCGATTGCATCGGCAGGACGCAAGGCCAAGAAACTATTTTCGCCCGAATGGTTTTTTAGTTTTTCCAACAAACGCAATTGGGCTTCTTGTTCGACAGGTTGGTGTGTCGGTCCGTCTTCCCCTACCCTAAAAGCATCGTGGGTCCAAATAAAGATCACAGGCTGCTCCATCAAGGCCGCTACCCGAACGGCAGGTTTCATATAATCGGAAAAGGCAAAGAAAGTCGCACATACTGGAATGACTCCACCATGTAGTCCCATACCTGTTGCCAATGCTGCCATACTCAATTCGGCAACACCCGCTTGTAAAAAGGCTCCCGAAAAATCTCCTTTCTTAAAGGCGGTTGTTTTTTTGAGGAAAGCCTCCGTTTTGTCACTATTGCACAAATCGGCAGAAGCCACAATCATATTTTCGACTGTATCTGCCATGTGTGCCAAAACAGTACCCGATGCATTTCGGGTAGCACTATTTGCTTTTTGCTCAATTTGCTCCCAATTGATGTCGGGCAATTCACGAGCAATAAATTGAAATAGTTTTTCAGCCGATTTTTTATTGCCATCGGCCCAGTCTGCAAAATTTCTTTTACGGGCTTGGGCGGCAATTCTTTTTTCGTTTAATACTTCTTTGTAGTAGTCGGCAACCTCTGGAAATATTTGGAATGGATTTTCGGGATTGCCTCCCAAAGCCTCAATGGTTTTTTCGTAAGAACCTTTGCTCTTACCCAAAGGTTTGCCATGTAATTCGACCTTACCTTCGTAAGATTGGCCGTCATCCCCAACAACTCCTTTGCCCATTAGGGTTTTGCCAATGATTAAGGTGGGACGTTCCGTTTCGTCTATCCCAGCTTGTATGGCTTTTCTGATTTCATTGTGGTCATTGCCCTTGATGGTGACAACATGCCAATTCCATGACTCATATTTTTTGGCGGTGTCTTCGCTTGTTACAGCATCAACCTCAGTTGATAGTTGAATGTCGTTGGCATCGTAGAACATAACCACATTGCCCAAACCCAAATAACCGGCAATACGTCCGACGCCTTGAGAAATTTCTTCTTGCACTCCTCCGTCTGATATATATATATAGGTCTTGTGTTCGACCACCTTACCAAAACGCTCTGCCAAAAATCTTTCGGCTATGGCAGCACCAACCCCAAAAGCGTGTCCGAGACCCAAAGGACCAGAAGTGTTTTCGATTCCTCTGGCTACGTCCAATTCGGGGTGTCCAGGTGTGGGACTCCCCCACTGTCTAAAATTCTCGATGTCTTCGAGGCTATAATTGCCCAAGAGGCTTTGTACACCATATAACATGGCGGACATATGCCCTGCATCTAAAAAGAAACGATCTCTAGCGAACCAACTCATATCGTCGGGATCGTAATTCAAAAACTCTGTATATAGAATGTGAACAAAGTCAGCTCCCCCCATAGGTCCGCCAGGATGGCCAGATTGTGCTTTCTCGACCATTGCAGCTGCCAATACTCTAATATTGTCAGCAGCCTTCTCTGATATTGCCGCAGATATTGTTTGCATATAGTATAAGTAATAAATAAGAGTGAGTAAATTAAAGAAAGAGGTTGGGCTTGTTTAAGGTAAGTTATCATATATATATAGGCATCTTATCTCTAGCCTATATATATGTATATATGATATGGTCAAGAGTCTCCTGTTGGAGTAGCATTGGAGGGGCATCCAATAAATTTGTTGTAATGTAAAAAAAGAGGTTCCTTGATTGTCGTCGTCAAAGCCTCTATATTATGAAGCCTTCCAATGTCTTTTCATACAAAAGACATCTTTTTATATATTATTTTCACATAATATTTGCCTTATACTCAACCCAGTAATGCCAAAACATTACCTATTTAAAGCTTTCTTTCATTTCCTCAACTATGGAATTTTTTTACAATTCCTAGCTTATTTGCCCCGTAAATGTAATTGATTCTGAATAAAATAGGTAATTTTTGGG
>JAHDIA010000503.1 GCA_020631035.1 Chitinophagales bacterium
GAGATAATTGGCAATATTGTGCGTGACATCGGGACCACCCAAAATGATACGGGCGTGCTTCAAACTTTCCGTTTCTTTAATAAATTTGATGTTCTCCAAAACATTCAACTTGGTCATCAAATTGGTATACATTGCCACAATTCGAGGCTTGTGTTCCAATAGATAATTTCTAAACTTTTCCTTACTCGAAAAGGTCGTATCAAACACCTCATGCTTAATGCCATTTTGCTTCAAATAAGCCGACAAATACAAAATTCCCAAGGGCGGGTAGGGCTTCATAATGAGCTGCTCCTTAGGGTCTTCGTGCAAAAAATATCCATGTGTCAATAATACCTGCAATGTACTCTATTTTGATTAATACATACTCTAATTGCCTTTCGGACGGAACGCTGGATTTTCAAACCATCGTGTCTCCCTGCTATCCGCTCCTATGGCGGCATGGGAAATATGTGGATTCTCTGCCACGCATTATTTTGTGGCAAGTACGTTGCATGCAACGTCTCTACGAAACACGCACATCCCACTACGCATACACCGCCATATCCACTACTATCAGGCGTAGGCATCGCATCTTTTTGCCCTCCGTCCTTCCTTGCATCCATCCGCTACATCCTACACTTGGAAAATTCGCATTCTGAAAAAAACATATGGCACATACCGCCGTAATTCATATGGCACGTACAGGCACCGTCATTCCAAAACAACGGACGCCCGATACACTTTGTCCTTACAATGTACCAACAAAAAATAACTTCCTTTTGTTAAATCCGATAAATCCAACAAATTGTTTTGCATTTTTCTATTTGCCATCATTTTTCCTTGCACATTGTACACCCACACCTGCTGATTGACACATTCCTGCTCATCAATCACCAAACGAAACTGCCCACTACTCGGATTGGGAAATACCTTCAAAGGCTTTTTGAGTTCCAGCTCATCTAAATTAGAAATAATAGGAGGATTGTTGCCATCTCCATTCAAATCAAACTTGACCATTGCCATATTACAGTAAGAAGAACCATTGGTATTGGACCAAACTCCTTGTGTTGTAGGGAAATTACTACTGGCAAAACACCCTGCACAGACAGCTTGGTACAATACCCCTTCATCAGTAATGCGACTGTTACTGCCATCGCTGTGGTCACGACCACCAAGGCCGCTTCCTCCAAAATAGGTAGCATATACAAGAGAGTCCGCATTGGCAGAAAGTGTCATAAAATATAGATCGCTCCCATCTGTCCCAATTTGAAAAGCATCAGAAGTAATGGGAAAATCAGTCGTAGTGCCTGTATTACTATTGAATGCATTATTGACATCGCCACCCCAGCCAGCAAGGTATATTTTATTATTTGTCCCAATCTTAAAGGCAGTGGGAACAAGGGATACTTGAGCAGAGTCCGATTGACCAAAAGTAGAGGTCCATTCTAATGTACTCAAATCAGTAGAGAGTTTCTGGATAAATTGTCCTCTACCGTCTTGGTAAACATTTTCAACTATATCAAAATCACCGCTACTTTGCCCAAAAGTATAAACAAAACCCTCACTGTCAAAATCGATAAAATAAGTTTGATCATATTGATCTGAGCCTATATAGGTACCATTGACCAAACTTTGCCCCTCTTTGTCTACACTAATTATAAATCCATCAGCTTGTCCTCCTTGGTAATTGGTAATGAATCCATTTAAATTGGAAAAAATGTTGGTACTTTGGGTGCCCCCACATACATACAAAAAATCATTGTCATGTAATTTGATAGAATAAGTTGCATCTTCACCATTTCCCCCTAAATAGGTATACCATTCTAGATTAGAAAGTGTATTGTTGAATTTGGCAATCAAACCATCTTGGTTGTCAAATGGCTCATCATACAAAAAACTGGGACCATTGATGCTTGAAGATCTGGTACAAGAAGCGAGGTAAATATTGTCGTTTTCGTCTATGGTGATATCTCCTCTTACGTGATCACCATAATTAAAATTTAAAATGGATGAGGAGTCAGGGGTATTTTCAAAATTGATGCCATCATTGCCACCACCCCCAAAATAAGTAGAACCAATCAAATCATTTCCAGCTTCGTTCAAAATCAGTAGAAAAATATCTGAGCCATTTGCATATTCTAAATAGGGGGCAGGACCACTCGCAACCCAGCTTATAGCTGAACCACCATCAAAATTGCTATCCCAAGCATCATTGCTTGTAGGAAAATTATCAGAAGCAGTGGTGCCAAATACAATCAATTCGTTTTGGCTGTTGACCAATATACTATGAGGCAGTTCAGCCCTATCTCCTCCTATATAAGTAGAGTAAATTAGATCACTCCCATCCGCAGAAAATTTACTAATGACTACATCACAATTTCCGCCATTGAATGTATCATTATATGCTCCCATAGTTGTAGGATAGCCACTTTCATATACAATACTGCCAGTATATGCATTGCCTTCATCATCATAAGTAGCAGCAAAAGCCCAATTATCGGCAGTAGCTCCAGAAAAAGTAGAGAAAATCAAATATGGATCAATGACCAATTCGTAACGACTGTCGTAGCCACTAGGGAAATCATAGCTCAACACATTGTTTTCTAATTTGTAGGTACAAGCAACTTCTACTTGTTTATCATCTATTTTTTGATAAACGTAGGGAGGCAATTTGACCATCTCCCCAAGAGAGGTTTTGAGATACAAATGATTGTCCTTGATGTGTAAGTCATCTAAGCCAGTAAATTGCATTTGTATTTGTGCTACATCGGCATTGGGCGCAACAATAAAGTCGTATTTAAAAACTCCGTTTTCACTACCAACTGACAAGTCAATTTTTTCATACAAATTATGGTATTGGACATTTTGATGCATGGGAACATTTTTTGCCCATTGAGTACGATCATTGCCAATAAAATAATTGTTGTAGGTTTCAAGGGGATTGCTGGCACTTGTTTGATTGTGTGGCAATGCGCCTACAAACTCCATTTGGTATGCATGCTTTCTGGGATGGACATCGTGCGGCATAGAAGCATTATGTTCATGTGTATGCGGAATGGTTTCTTGCAAAGCAAAAGTCCATTTGTCTTTTTCTAGGAATATTTTGCCATCGGGAATGGGAGCTTCGTATAAAATATGCTCTGCCCATTGACCTTTATTTTCGATAAATTGAATGTTTTGTCCTACACTCCAAGAGGAAAATAAAAGGAATAGACAAAAGAGAAAAGACGAAAGAAAATTAAAAGTTTTCATTGCTGGGAAATTAAAAAATTGGTTAAACAAATATTTTTAAAATTGCGTTTTCTGCGAATGCGATTTTCCGCTCTAATCTAGCCGAAGCGTCGGACCGTCCCGATAGAAGTGGTTACCCCGCAGTAGGGGCGAATTGCATTCGCCCTAAACGAGGAGTAAAAACGAATAGCGGGTAAATCTGTAGCGACGAAGCACAACACATTTGCTCCTACAAAAAAAAATGTATTTTAATTTTTTACCAAATCAATCAAAAAATGATCCGCCCATTTGGCAGAAATAGGCAATTTATGAAATAGCCCGTCCAAGCGATTCAAATTACGCAACATACCTTGATTGCGCTTAAAAAAGCCTTCCATATACGAAGGTGGAACAAACAAAGCTACAGCTTCTTTACCCACCAGCTCAAAATGATTGATGAATAAATTGTAAAATTTTTTAGGAGCATAATAATAGGTATGTACCTCCTTACCATCTACATTGACTGCTATACCATTGGGAGTATTGCGTCGCCACATTTGTTGGCGATTGCGTTTGGCAAGAAAATACAAACTTTCCATCAAACAATAATTGGGCATCACCACCGCCATAAATCGCCCCTGGTCTTTTAGTATGTTAGACAATTGAGTCGAAAATGCCTCTAAATCTTTTGCCGATACACAATTCAATCCCCCAAAATTGGAAAAGACCAAATCGTATCCTTCGCCCACTTTTTGAGGGACAATATCTTCTATTGCAATAATTTGGGTATCTACAAAGTCTGTTAAATGGTTTTGAATAATTTTGATTTGGGTACACTTGACCATCTCGGACGAAATATCTGTGGCAAGTATTTGATGACCCAATTGGGCAAATTGGATGGCATCCTCTCCCGTTCCACAATTGAGTTCGAGTATCTTTAAATTTTCTTTTCCAGCGAGGTATTGATTTAAATAAGCCCATACCCGTTTGCGTTGCAACTGCCCAATGAGACTATGGGTAAAGTCAACATCATATTCGTGGGCAACGTGATCAAAGTCAGCAGGAGGTGTACTCATTAGACAAGTTTTTATTGCAAACGTTTCAGACGCTGCTCGTCAATAATCGAAGCAGGGACATAATACAAGGTCGCCAAGGCAGAACGCAACTGGTGCTTATTGGTTTTAAATGGATTCTTCAAAATGTTTTTCCAATTGTCAAAGCCTTGGTGTTTGCGGAAGGTTTTGTGAACATAACGGTGGAGGCGTTTGTAGTAATCAGAACTAAAGCTACCTTTATACATCATCGCCAAATCGTCAGAATCGGTCCAGTTCATCTTGCCGCCCATTTGTTCCACCACCATATCGTAAAACTTGGTGCCAGGCAAGGGATAAGACACCGAAATACCAATGTCGTCAGGTAGTAAATCTTTAACCATCTGAATGGTTTGCTCAATTTCTTCTTGTGATTCGTCCATATACCCAAATTGTAGAAAAAACGCAATACGAACACCATATTGTTTGAGTATACGAGTCGCCTCATAAATTTGCTCGACTTTGGTGCCTTTGTCCATCAAATCTAAGATACGCTGAGAACCCGATTCTGCTCCAATCCAAACCTCATCTAAACCCGATTCTGCTAGGGCAGCAATGGTATCTTCTTTCAAAAGCAAATCTGCTCGTGATTGAATTTTGTATTTAAAATTGAGTTTGCGCTCTTTGACGAT
>JAHDIA010000504.1 GCA_020631035.1 Chitinophagales bacterium
AACATCCTTGCTTTTATAGGTTAAGTAATGTCCATTGCTTGCATTTTTTAATTCCAGTCCATTAAAATATTGATAATCGTTTAAATACAAATGGATTTCACTTTTGTTTTTCTTATCGGGAGTGTACCACTTTAAGTTGGAAAATTGTAATTCTAATGTACATTGAGCTCCAGGGCAATTAAAATTCATTTCTCCTTCTTTTCCAGAAAAATGTTTAGGAGATGCACCAATGACTAATTGCGTAAATAAAACATCAAAGCTGGCACGCTGCTTTTTGCCTTTTACTTGGTACTCAAATTCAATAGTGGTTCTATTTTGAGCATTGATTGTAAAAGAAAAAAGCAGAAGACTTATACAACAAATAATAGGGTATAGATTTTTCATAAAGGTTGCACTTTGATGATAAAATGTAAAAATGAGTTTACCATTCTCTTACTCTTTGTTTGTCTTTTTTTTGTTTGAAATAAATGATAGAAATGATGCTCAAAAGCCCAATCAAAAACAAAGCAATCAATAAATATTGTTGGGCAAAAAAGCTTTGGTATACATTGTTGACATAGCCGAGTTCGTAGAGAGAAGATTTGTTGGCATCGGTTAAAAAAACATTCAATTCTCCTTGTGGTAATTGGCTTAAAGACGCCAATTTTACCGACTTAGTAGATTGTTCGCCAATCAAAAATTGTTGACTGGTGTACCCACTTTGGTTTTTAAATTGAATGTAGTAAGGAGGGGTTCCCCCTTGAATATTGCTCAATGCCAATTCTTTTTTTCCTTCGTTAAAATCCATTTTGGCACTTGCTCTGTCTGTAGCTTGTTCAGTAGAGGCATCATTGTTGGGGAGTGTATTGGATGTTGCTTTGGATTCTGAAACGCTATTTACACTTCCTACAGATTGCAATGCCGCTATTTTATTTTGTGCCTCTGTTCGGTATGCTCCATTGGGCGATTGATTTAGATAGTTTTCCAATATTTTTTCTTTGGTATCCTTGTTTGTCTCAATGGTATATTTATTGATTGCCACTGCCCAAAACAAAGAATCTATTTTGTTTATAGCGTTTTTGCTGTACTTTCCAATGGGGTAGTTTTGTATGTAAGTTTTGTAGGCATCTAAATTGTCCTTTTGCTTAACCTCTGCCCATAAATCTTTGTCGCTTTTTTTCGCATTTGAGGCTGACTTATTTGTTTGCTCTGATTTGTTTTTTGTCGAATTGCTGGTGGTCGAGGGGGAGGAACTGCTTTTGTTTTGTACCACTTTGTTGGGACTGATGTCTTTGTGAGGCTCATTTATTCCCACTCGGTAAGACTGAGAAAAAACAGTTTCACTTTCGCTATTTGATTGGGCATTGCTCAATACACCATTGTTGTAAATCTTAAATTTAATTGGAAAAGACGAACTAGCATTTCTACTCAACTCAAATTCCAATACTTTGCTTTGTTGTTTGTTTTGCCCAATGGCGAAAAACTCCCCAGGACTAAACAGTTTTAAACCAGGTATTTGCTCATAATCTTCTAAGTAAATCCGCAATTCATTGGTGTTGTGATTGCTAGATGCCCAACGTACATTTTTAAATGACAAATTAAAAAAACACTCTGAGTCGGACGGGCAAGTCAGTTGAGCTGTATAATTACCCAATGTAAAAGGATGCTCACTTCCTTTATCGGAATAAACGATTTTTTTGGTATTGATTTGTACCGATCCTTGGTGTTTTTGCCCATCTTGTAAATAATGAAATGGCAGCGTTTTGCTTGCTTGAGCCGAGAGATCAAGAGAGTAAACACTAAACATTAAAAGACCATACAGTCCCAAAAAATAGTTGAGCAATCTAGTTTTCATTCAATAATTATTTATTCTTGTAAACAATCAATCCAATCAATCCAATCAAGGGTAACAAAAGGAACATCCAAGTGGGTGGGACAAAGCCAAGTTTGCTCTGTGGTTTAAAATCAAATTTTTCTTTTAAAGTCTCTTGTACATTTCTGTTGTTGTCTTTTACAACAATGGTGTATTGACCGTGTTCGCTGCCCAATTTGGTTTTGATTTCTGAAAAACTCAAACTGCAATTTGTTGGGCAAGTACCCAAAGGAAACTCTCTGGTGATGCCTTGTCCTTCTTTGATAAATTGGGCAAAATAGGGTGCTTGCCCTCCGCTGATGCTAAAGACCAAGCCATCTTTGGTGTTTTGAAAACTTGCCAAAAGCGGTTTGGCTGCTCCATACAAAGTAGTGGTGGCTTTTTTGCCTCTGGCATCTTCAAACTTTATTTCGTGATCATTTTGATCGGTTACTTTAAATTTAAAATGTGTACCATCTTGTTGGGTCAATTCTACCCCTTCCAAATTACTCAAGATTTCTATGGGCAATTGAGCATATTTTAAATTCAAAGAAAAAACACCTTCAGATTCTATTTTGAGAACAGGGTCAATCTCTTCCAATTCCCTAATTAATCCTTGTACTTCTTCTACATATTTTCCTTGAGGATAAGCGTCAAGATAAGCCTTGAGAAGACCTAGGTCTTTTTTACTCATTGCTTGGTTGTACAAAGAATCTTCGGGATTGCCTTGAGGAATTTCTTCTTCTTCCAAATCGGCAGTGATATTGGCATTGCTACTTTGGGAGTTAATGACATTAACAACGCCTATTTTTTGATCCACTCCGTGAGCATTGTTGACCTTGAGTTGTACCGTAAATTCGCCCTTTTGATTGTAAAATACTATGGGGTTTTGAGAACGAGAAGTTTGAGGATTACCGCCCATAAAAATCCATTCTCTTTGTGTCGGATTATTGCTAGACAAATCTTGGAAATTAACGGCTTTGCCAACTTCTACCACAAAATTACTCTGGCTAAATTCGGCAATGGGTTTGGCAACACTGGGGCTATTAGAAGAAGCGGCTTCGACTCCTGCAATTTTGTAACGTTGGACAGGTAGTTCTCCTCTTTCTACAATTTTATTTTTCTTACTATCGTATATTTTATATTTAATACGAATATTTCCCGAAGCTTCTGATGTAGCCTTAAAGGTAAAAGTCTTTACATCTTCAATGCCTTGTAAACCTTTGTTTTTGCTTTCTTTTATAATCTCAAAACCACTCATTTCGGCTGTTATCAATTCAAACTCCAAGCGGTATTCCCCTCGATTTAATTTAAATTGACCAAACTTTAAAATGAGTAATTTTTCTTTTACACCCGAATAATTGATTTGAGGAAAACCAGAATTGTATACTTCCTCTTTTCCATCTTTGCTTCCAATAATGGCATACTGAAAACTCCCTTCGACTTTTTTGGTCAATCCTTTTTTAAAGTCAAATTTTTGCGTTTTTTGTCCAATGCTCCATTGACAGCAAAGCAACAAACAACACACACACAATATGTATCGAATGTAGAACATACTATTTGCGTTTTATTTTGATACCCGAAAATAAATTGGGGTGTGTCGATGGTTTATCTTGTTTATTTGGGTCGTGTCTTTTGCCTTCTTTTTTTCGGATACTGATACCTGATTTTTTGGGAGGTGCGGGTTTGGGAGCAATCACCTCTGCCGGTTTTTGTGCCTCTTGGGCTTGTGACAATAAGCTAGGGTCTACACTTCCACTGGGAATATTGGCTTCATTGAATCCATTGAATTTATCCAAAATACCCAAAGGTTCTGCATATTCTCTTACCCACTTTGCCGCTTTTTCCTCTTCGGGATAAGGAGGAACATTTTCTGCCAAATAATTTTTAAATTGAAGAATTTGTGCAATTCTCAAAATGAGCATATCCAAACTATAGGTCTTACCAAAATCCTTTATATTTCCACAAATACGGCCTTTGTATTTTCCGTCCCATTTGATATTGGGATGCCAAATATCTGTAACAGCATAACACGAAACCGCCTCTACTGGATAATGTTTGGGCAAGCGAATTTCGACAGTGTGTTTGTTGCCAATGATGGGATTTCTATTGTCATCTATATTGACAATACTCGTCAAATGATATAAAATTTGGTAAACCTTGGGAGGACTGCCTCTGAGCAATTCTTCGCGTTCTACCACTTTATATTCTATAAAAGTATTGTTGCGGCAAAGCTCATCTATTGCCAAATGTTCCTTTGCCAATCTTTTTTCTCTTGGGTTGAGCTTTGTCAAATCGTAGCCTAATGCATTCATATTGGTAGATTGAAAAATGGTAAATGATTTTTAAATTATCCTGCCACCATTTTGGGAGCCAAGAAAATAATATCCCCATCTCTCACACCTGCTTCTTGTAAAGTGTTCTCAGGATGAATGCTGTCTTTTTTGCCTTTAACAATTAGCTCATATTCCAAACGATTGCCCTCTTGGTCGTGGGTAGAAATATCCAAATTTTGAGCATCTTTCATAAATTCATCAATAATCTGTTTGCCCGAAAAATAAACAGGTAAGTCCACCTCAAATTCATCCCCACTGGGCAACAATCGAATGGTAATTTCTATACTTTCTTGTGACATAAATTGCGGTTTGTTTTAAAACAATATGATTCTCCACAATTAGACGACTGGGCAAGAAGCTTTTGGAAAGAGTAGGGGAGTTGCGAATTATGGAACAGGCAACGGGCGTAACTCATAACTCACAATTTACAACTCACAATTATGTTTATGGTGCAACGCAACAGACTCCGTGGCTACACTCACTCTGGTTAACCAACGCATACTTCACACTTCGTACAAGCGTTCATCCACCCGCTCATCCGACGCTTTTTTTTAATTGTGAGTTGTGAATTATAAATTATAAATGACCAATCCATTCCCTGTTCCACACAACCCACAACTCACAACCCACAACCCACAACTCACAACTCACAACTCAAAATTCACAACTCACAACTCACAACTCACAACTGTTGAATCTCATTAAGTCATACTAGGTTCGTGTCTCATAAAGTCGTGCTAGTTT
>JAHDIA010000505.1 GCA_020631035.1 Chitinophagales bacterium
TGCACTCATCACCATTGATTCAACAGGCTGTTTTGTCAATCATGCACCCATTGCCAATGACGATTCTACAATGATGGAGTATGATACTATCAGAATAGATCCACTACAAAACGACTTTGATCCAGACAACCACCCGTTTTATATGATGGATTATCAAGAGCCTAGGAATGGAATAGTCAGTTATGAAAATGATGTTCTTGAATATATCCCAAATGAAGGTTTTGTTGGAATGGATTCTATGGAGTATGTCATTTGCGATATCTTTGACGAGTGTGACAGTGCCACAATCTTTATCAATATACCAAGAGATGTCAATGGGTGTCTAGACACAACTTACCTCTGTGCCCAAGCACTAGAGCGTGTTGTGATTTGCCCCAAATTTTGTAGATTCAATGAAGAAGACACCTATGCCATTAAGTCACTTTCTACTACCTATCATTGTAGCATAAAAATCTTATCAGATAGTTGTTTGCAATATATGGCAATGCCCAAATTTGTAGGAGAGGAAACCATAGAAATCATAGGAGAAAACAGTGCTGGTGACTTAGATACAGCTTACTATTTTATACAAGTTACAGCTTGTGACTTAGAAGACGATTGTCTAAACAACAACAATAAAATATACTGTACAGAAATATTTACCCCTATAGATATATGTCCACTCTTTTGCAATCTAGATGATCCTGACCCACAAATCATTGATGTGGAATCTACCTACGATTGTGGATTGACAATTTTACCCAATGCTTGTGTTGAGTATTATCCACTTCCTGCATTTTTTGGAACAGAAGTATTGACAATTATTGGACAAGATGCTGCTGGTCTAATGGATACAGTCAAAGTTACCATTCAGGTTGAAGATGAATGTGGAGGGCAAAGAATTGATTGGAATATGGCTGATAATGAAGAACTTTCATTGGTAAATGTCTATCCCATTCCTAGCAGTAGTCTGTTAAACATTGAGTTTTTTACAGTTCACGAAGAAGTAGACATCATCATCAGAGACATTACAGCTAGGAAAGTAGAAAGTTTATCATTGAGTTTGGAAGGAAATCAACACCTTATAAGACACTCAATTGACAATTATCCACAGGGAGTATATACCATAACAATTAAAACAGTTGTACGAAGCGAAACAATAAGGTTTGTTAAAAACTAGTACACACTAGTTGGGGAGTAGTAACTTTCAAATGTAGGTTTGGGGTGCAGACTAGGGGGCGAATGTTTATTCGTCCCCTATGCTATACATTTATTCTAAATACCACAAAAACTGTGTATCCTTTCTCTTAATGAGCCATTGATTACTTTGTAGCTCAACAGTTTCGTCAATGGGATAGGCTTTGACTTTAAAACAAGAGGAACTAGGCATACCCAAATCAGTGTACAAGTGCAAATACTCTTTGAGTTGGTCGTAGGCTTTTGTATTGCCATAAGCAGTCAATTTGTCGTTTTGCCATAGAGCAATAGAGGCACTTGCTTTGTCAATCAATCCAAAACATTTTTCTTCATTTTCTGTTTGGAAATATTCAAAGTGTGGGGCGACAACACTCAAGAAAGAAATGACTCCCGATACTTTATTAAAGAATCTAGACCCTTTTGGAGAAAAATTAGAACCCCACCAAAAATTTTGTTCTTTGACTACTTGATCTTTTAATTCCTGCCAAAGAGCTTCTTCATTTAAAGATTTGGTGTTTAGTTCTGGCATTTCGTAAGCTCCTTGTAAGGGAACAAAACCACAGGGAATACTATTGATAGAGTGTAGGTGTTTGCCTTCTTTTTTGAATAAAATCAGTGTGTCAAAATTCGCTCTATTTTTTAAGACCATCAGGAGCAGTCCTCCTTCTTTTAATTGTTGGTGAATGCTTAGGGGAATGTCATACGAGCCAACTGTAAACATAATTCTGTCAAAGGTTTTGTCGTATTCTTGCAATGCGCCATCGGCATCATACAAGCTCACATTTGTAATGCCCATTCCATCTATACTCGCTTGTGCTCTGGGAACCAATTCAGAAATGATTTCTACAGAATGCACCTCCCCAGTATTGCCCACCAGATGTGCCATCATTGCAGCATTCCAGCCACTTGCCGTTCCTATTTCTAGTATATTCTGCCCTTTTTGTATGTCGAGTTTGTCAAGCATCATTAGTACAAGGCTAGGCTGCGAAATGGAAGAGAGCCAATATTCACCCTCTTTGTCTAGTGCCAAACATATTGTACCATTTTTGTAAAGGTGGTCCAGATGCTCTTGTAGTATTTTATCAGTCAATTTTATGAGTTCATATTCTAATTGGTCTCCTTCACCTTTTGTGTATTTTAAAAACTGTTTCGCAAAAAGATGTCTGGGCGTTTGTAGAAATGCCTCTTGAGTCTGTTGTGAAATCTTTATTTTAGATTTGATTGTTTCTAGTAATTCTTGTTGATATTCTTGGTATGTTTTCATATAGTTGTAAATTGTGAATTAGGAGTGTTCAGAAAAAGAAATTAACATTTAATTGTGAAATTGTTTTTATTTACTAAAATAAAGTTGCTCCCGAAATGAGGAGTTCGGCTTGCCAACTTTGTGCCTCCAGTTTTTTAAGCCATTTGGGATTTTTGACTTGCTTAGAGGGCAGATTTGTAGGCTTAGGTGCTGTTGTTTGGTTCATGCTTAGGTGCTTGTCAGGTTCAATACAATATCATCAACGCTCACAAAAATAAGAATTTATTTGATACGTTTTTTGATAAGTTCTTCTTTAGAAACCAAAAAAGTCTTAAAAAATCCCGTTTTCTTATAACCCATTTTTTCACTAATGACCCTAGAACCAATATTGTCCACTTGGGTTTCGGTATAAATGCTTTCCAATTGGGGAGCAATTTCTTTTAGCTTGAAGAACATAGCCGCCTTGAGCCATTTTGCCAGTCCTAGTCCTCGATATTTTTCGGCTATACCTGTCATAAACTGGTGCATACTTTTGGGGTTTGAGTTGTAGGCAACATTGGTTTTGCCAATCAACTCGTTGTATTCATTAAACAGTAGATACCTATGGGCGCCATAGCCATTTTTTTGCCCATTTTCTTGTCTTTCCTTGATGCTTGCTGGAAGAATGTTCAAATCATCAGAAGGCGAAATGCTAGGCATATCGTGTAGCAATTGGGTAAATAGACGAGCAAATTCTTCTAATAAATCATCTGGTATGATATCGTAAAACTCTAAACGGAAATTGGGGAATCTTTCAGCAACTTTAAGCCATTCCTCCATCCGTTCTGTATTGGCTTCTTGTACCTTCAATTCAAAACTTTCGACATAGCGAGTATAGACAGGCTCAAGAAATTCGCTTACAGCATCGTATCGACCATGTTTGGATTCAATAAATAGGTGTTTTAGAAAAGGGGCAAACTTTAGGCTTTCTTCTACTGCTAGACTCAAAGTGTTTTCGTTTAAATTTTCGGGATTTAAAAAATGTGGATATAAATAAACATAGCCTTCGTCTTGCTGGTTAAAATCAACAAACAATTCAAAAGAGCCTATCAATTTGTCTTCCAATTCCAAAAGGTACATATTGTAACCCTTTCTGGATAACCAGCCTTTTTTTGCCTTTTTTAAATCTTTCCAATTAGAGTAGGAGACAGGTCTAGCAAGAACTTTAGCATACTGAGTTCTGTAATCGTAGTAGCTTTGCCAAATTCTTTCGCTTTCTTCACTTGCCTTTAATTCATAGAGGTTTGGTTTGTTTTTCATTGATATAATGTTAGATTAGAACCTTAATAATAAATCTGTATGTGCAATCCTAAAACCATTTTTTTGAATGGCTTTAAGCGAACCGATATTGTCTTTGGGACAGCCACATATCGCTTGTAATCCTCTTTCTAATGCAATTGCCTTGGCGGCTCCTAGCAAATAAGTTCCCAATCCTTGTTTGCGGTGTTGAGCACTCACCACCATTCCCAAACTGGCAATGCTTGGATTTTCATCATTGATCCGAACCTCACAAGTTCCCAGTATTTCTGTATCGTTTTCTAGTACAAAAAAACCATCCTTTTTGATCCAACCACCAATGTAATCATTCAGCCAATCTTTAGGAGCATCTAAAGTTTGGTGCGAAAAATCTACCAAAGACGCTAAATCTTTTTCCTCAGCAGTCCTAAAAATATCCTTGCAATTGCCTAGGGGAGCATCAACCATATTGGCAAACAAATAGCCATATACTTCCGAAGACTTTTGGAGGTGCATAGCTGTAGACAAATAATTGGGATTGTTGGTTGTTACCCTTGCTTTTTCGATTTTCCTTTCTGCAATAAAGGCTTTTAATACATCAATGCTTCGATCTTGCCATTTGGGCAAAACAAAAAACTGTAATAAGGTATTGTCGTGATTTACACAAGCATAACCAATGTTTTGACCTGCCTTTTGAATTGCCCAATGTGTTGCCAGATTCATCATTGCTTCGTCGTAATCATCATTGGGCATAGTGAGACTTGCTTGCCAAGTTTTTTTGAGGTTTTGGAGTGTGTTTTTATCTGCTACTTTTTCAAAAGTAAGTAAGCTTGTTGGCATTTTTGTTGGTTTTAGTGAAAGGTATTATTAACCTTTATTAACTAAAGGATTTTAATTTAAAAAAAGTTCGGTTTCTTGAAAAAAAGTTTAAACAAACTCTAAGTTTTTAGATCCTCCGAGTGTTCGTGAAAATTTTGCGTGAGGGATAGTAGCGGTATGTGGCGTGATGGATGTACTTACGGAGCTTAGGTAGTCGCAGGCTAGCCCAAAAGGCTAGACAAGAATGCCTTAGAGCATGTTAGGAATTATCATTCAGCACTCAAAAGTTGTCTTTTTGAACCTGTGCGGCAGCTATTTTTTGCTCAATAGCGCTGCTATTAAGCGCAAAATGAGCCTTGCACAGAACCAAAAATCCTACCTTTTGAGGCATA
>JAHDIA010000506.1 GCA_020631035.1 Chitinophagales bacterium
GTTTGTTTTTTTGCACTGGGCAATCAATCATACATTCCAATATTTGGCTGGCGTCTGTATATTTTAAGAGGGGTTCCTTTAAGTCTATCCCATTTCTTATGACTGCAAGCTTTGTGTTTGAGTTGATTAATTTTTCAAAATCTTTGACAGCCTCCTTGAAATGATATTCTTTGATACACACAATTAGCCAATCCAATGCATAATTGGCTTTTACTTCGCTCAATTCAATTTCTCTTTGTTTGTATTCTTTTTCAAATAGAACTTCAATGCTTTTTCTCTCGGACCTATTGAAGAAAAAATAGTCGTCTTTTCCATTTAAATGAATGGATATGATTGAGCCAATGGCTCCTATTCCGAATATGCCTATTGTCATTTTTTTCCTTGTGGTTCGGGGAGAAAATTCGTGAATTTTCTCTACACAATTTTCCCTTTCGGTTCGGGGAGAAAATTCGTAAATTTTCTCTACATAATTTCCCCTTGCGGTTCGGGGAGAAAATTCGTGAATTTTCTCTACATAATTTCCCCTTGCGGTTTGGGGAGAAAATTCGTGAATTTTCTCTACCTGATGATTATTTTATGTACTGCCATACCTTCATCTGTTTGGACTTGGAGGAAATACAAACCACTCCCCCACTTTGATAAATTGAGGATTTGATTGCTTGTTGTCATTTTTTGTTCCAAGACCAAATTCCCTTGGCTGTTGTGGATTTGAATGTTTTGGATGTTGCCATTCTTTGCCTCTACATACAATTGTCCTTCGGTGGGATTGGGGTAAATATATAGATTATTTTGAGCCAGAGTATTGATACCTGTACCCTCCACGGCTGTACCACTTAGGGGAATGACTAAATCGCCACCATTGCTTTTGAGAAGGAGTTCGCTTGTATATGTTCCAGCTTCGTTTGGTGCAAAATAAATGGGTACTTCTAAAACAGATTGTCCTGCAACTGTTACTGTTTCTATTTCGCCACTGCTGAATGCTTCGCTTGTAAAGACGAACTCGTCTACAATTAAATCTAAATCTCCTAGGTTTTGGATGAGCAAATCTTGAGGAATATACCAAGATTTATCTAAGGCGATTTCACCAAAATCTAGGGTATTCGGACTCGCTCCAATAATAGGCAACTGTGGCAAGACTGAGACCATTCGGTTGCTTACTGTATTGGTTACTATGGGTGGGTTTTCGTCGAAGTAAATATAGGCGGTATTTTGAACATCAGTATTTTCTTCCAAACCAGCTTTTGCCAAGATGCGGTATTTGACAAAACCGTGGGAAGCGGATTCATTGACAAAGCTATCGGGTAAGTAAATATCGTTGAACCTAAATGTTGCCACTCGACTTTCGATGTCTATTTGGGTTTCGACATTGTGACTATAGGCAAACAAATCAAAACTCTTCAAATCTAAATGCTCGCTTATTTCGTCTCTAATTTCTACATAAAAAGCGGTGTCATTTCCTGTATTTTGGAAGCGGACAGTGTATTCTAGGGTATCACCAAATAAGGTATAGTTGTCTGTTCCATAACCATAGGGAGTTACCAATTTATCGTTGGGGTCGTAGGCACAGACCAGTTCAGAATTTAAAATGTCTTTGCGACCTGCATAGCCTTCATTGGTTTCTATATAGGCTTCAAAATGGATATTTTCTCCTAGAAAGTCCACATTAGGCATTTCAAAAACTGTTTTTATTTGGTTAGAATAGGTTGGATAGAGATCATTGTAAAACCAATACAAAGTATCTCCTGCAATGGAATCTACTGCTGGTTCAGCTGAAACAAAAGTGCTTAAACTATCTGGTATCAATTGGACATAGCCATTGGTTGTAATGGTTCCTGTATTGCTGTAGGTAATCCAGTAATTGGTTTCTTGATTGCAACGGGTGATACTAGAAGTGAGGTCAATGGCTTGGATGATATAATCCCCTACAGCTTGCATTGGAAAAAGAATAAGTGTATCTTGCATAAGAGTAGCCTCTGAATAAGTAAATTCTATGGTATCACATTCATTATTACAAATCCAGAGAGGATTGTTTTCTTTCAAAGTAATAGTATAAGTTCCAAATTCAGTTAAGTAAAAAAAGGCTACTCCTGCTTCATCTGAAAAAGCAAAAGCTACACTGGGTTCCATAATATAATCTTGAATAAGTATGGGTTCTGTATTGTCCAAAAGACTATTTCCATTTTGGTCGTAAAAGACTTGAGTTTGGATCGAATAAAGTTCATCAATACAATGAGTTAGTATGGTATCTAAAGAATTACAAGAGGCAGCATTGCCTTCAATAGTAATTTCTCCCTCAAAATTATTTAGCCAATTTAAAGCCAAACAACAATCACTTAACTGTTCATTTTGGATAATCCTTATGTAACTACCACCTATATAATCACCAAGTACATTAAACAAATTTTCTAGTCCTGTAAAACTTGACAAACTAGGGTTATTATCAATATCCATTATCCCTTCTATTGTATGCAAACTTTCTAAGCCTACAAAATTGGGTAAATTCGCATTGTTAGAAATTTGCAAAGAGCCTATACTTTTCAAATTTTGCAAACCTTCAAAATTTGATAAGATAGTATTGTTTTCTACATCCAATATATTTCTTATGTTTACTAGGTTTTCCAAGCCTTCAAAGTTTTCTAAATTAGTATTGCCAAAAACTCGCAAAGCACCGATACTATCCAAATTTTCTAAACCTTCAAAATTCACTAAATTTATATTATCCCAAATATAAACTGATGAAAAAACGTTTTCCAAATTCTCTAATCCCGTTAAATTAATTAAACTAGCATTTTCGTCAAAGAGCAAGCTTCCATTTATATTTATCAAGCTTAACAAGCCTTCCAGACTTAATAGATTATCATTACCCCAAATAGATAGTGAACCTGTCTGCTCTAAATTTTCTAGACCTTCAAGATTTTCTAAACTAGGATTAAAAGCAATAATGACTTCACTCTCCATTCTTTCCACATTTTCTAAGCCTTCAAAATTCACTAAACTAGCATTAGAAAAAACACCTACTTCTTTTTCAAAATATGATAAACCTTCTAAACCTAAGAAGTTGATTAAATTATTATTTTCTTGAATAAACACATCACCTCCTACACTTGTCAAGCTCCCTAATCCTTCAAAATTTTCTACACTAGTATATTGAACTATGAGGTCTCCATTAATTATTTCTATTGAATTTAAAGAATCTAAATTGCTTATATTGGACACTTCAAAAGGTTCGTAGTAATCGCCAATTATTAAACTTTTCCCAATCTCAGAACAGCCGTAGTTTTGTGGAAAGGCATCCACTTCTTCTTGAGTGAATAAATAAATATTTTCTGTACATTGCCCATGTAACTGCATTCCTCCCCAAAAAATCATTGCCATTAATATGTATAGGTGCTTCATCCTTTATATAGGTTTTTAAATTGTAAAAAAGGGAAACACAAATATAGTTCTTTGAATCAGAGCATCCAAGTTTTTCTAGCATTTTAGAAGCGTAGGATGAGCGGGCGGATGAACCCTTGTACGCAGCCTAAAATATGCGTTGGTTAACCAGAGTACACGTAGCCATATCCCAATGACGTTGCACCATAAACACAATTATTCAACTACAATTTTATGTACTGCCATACCTTCATCTGTTTGGATTTGAATAAAATACAAACCACTCCCCCATTTCGACAAATCGAGGATTTGATTGCTTGTTGCCATTTTTTGTTCCAAGACCAAATTCCCTTGGCTGTTGTGGATTTGGATAGTTTGGAGGTTGCCATGCGTTGTTTCTATGTACAACTGCCCTTCGGTGGGATTAGGGTAAATGTTTAGGTTCCCTTTTGTTAGGTTGTTGATAACTGTGCCCAATTTAGAAAGCTATCCCGACCTACAATCAAGTGAGAGTTTTGTGAATTTACAACGCAATTTGACCGAAATCGAAAGCCAAATTTCTGCTTCACGTCGTAGCTACAATGCCGCTATTATGGAGTACCACAATGGGCTAGAAAAGTTCCCTTCTAATCTGATTGCCAATACCTTTGGCTTTGAACGAACAGACAATTATTGTTTGAACCTGATATGAGTAAGGAATTGAGCTTGGAACAAGCCGAAAACATCATTGCCGAAATAGATGGTTTTATCAAAATCATTGATACGCTTAATTTGAATACACGGATTTGGACGAAGGAATGAAAATAATTGTGAATTGTGAGTTATCTTCCTTCCCTCACGCAAGAAGTCTTTCAAAATCTATTCCTGCTAAGTCCAATGCCGAGAGTGCCTCAAAATTCACCTTGGGATGTTCTGGGTGTTCCAATAGAAAAGTGATGACTTTTTTGAGGTCGCCGCCTGCTAGATGGTGTCCCTCTAGTCTATTTATTTCTATATCCAATCCTGCTTTTTGTACTCTTCCTATTGCTTCAAATAGTTTTTTGTCATTGGTTTTTCTCAATTGCATCAGAAACACTTCTTTTAAACCAATATTGGCACCGCATCTACTTGCTTGGTATTTGCCTACAAATGCGTAGATAAGAAGTGGTAGTATTAATCCACCAATTAACAAATAAAATATCAATCTAAGTGTTTCCATTGTATGGGTGTTTTTTATTTTTATCCTATGTAGATTTAAATAGGTAAAGAAAATTTGTGAATTTTCTCTACCTGTAATTTGTTTGCGCCCGTTTTGGAAGACGCAAAGCATTGCGTCTCTACGGGATGATTATTTTTTGGATTTCCCTTCCTTGCTAGGTTTGGATGCGGTACGAGGAGAAAATTTGTGATTTTTTCCTCCTTAGCGGTGCGTGGAGAAAATTCGTGATTTTTCTCTACGGGATGATTATTTTTCGGATGCCCCTTCCTTGCTCGGTTTGGATTTGGACAAAATACAAACCGCTACCCCATTTGGACAAATC
>JAHDIA010000507.1 GCA_020631035.1 Chitinophagales bacterium
GACCAAAGGTAAAGGGCAATTACAAGGTCTCGGCTTTTTTATTTATTAAATTTAGTATGGGACGCTCCCCTCTCCGTTGCTCAGTGTCTCCTGGCTATCCGCTTTTATTCCCGATAGGCTTTAGCAGAAATAGTCTGTTTCACCCTAGCTCCTACATTGCTCGGTCAAAAAAGAGTCTACCATTAAACTTATCGGGGATAACCACTACTATCCAGCATAAGCATCGTCCCTCTTATTAGCTTATCGCTTCTTTTTTCCATCCGCTTCACGCCAAGCAAAGCAATACATATTGATGTTTTGACACCATATCCATTGCTATTATCGGTCGAACACTTTGATCTATTTAGCATATTTCACCCTTCCTTCCTTCCTTCATTTTTTATTCATTACAAAAATTAGAAGCATAACAAATCAAATCACAAAAAACACACAAAATACTACAAATCAAATTCTTATACAGAAAAAAATAAATAACTAATTATTTTAGAAATTAATTTATCTCAAAAAAAGTCTTTTTTTTCTATTTAAATAGAAGCTATATTTGCTGAATAAAATAAACTAAAAAAGTTTTCTCTATCCCCTATCCCACATTTCTCCCTCTTTAATATATTCCACAAAATTACTAATAAGACTTGTATTGGATGTTATGCCTATACTTATAAGTTTTCAGTTTTCGCTGTATATGCTCACAACATCTTATTAACCAATAGTTCCCCTATTTGGACAGATCATACTTTGCCATAAAACTATGGTTTTTAATATTAAAAAAACAAAAACATTTTCAAATTGATTAAAAAACTCAATATGTTTAAAACAACTACCAAAAACCTCAAACTACTACCAATTCTTTTGCTTTTGGGGCTTTTATTTAATCCAAATCCAAACTTTATTTGGGGACAACAAATCAATCATAATCTTTCTAATGATTTACATATTTGTGGTACTGATACTCATACTAAATTTATGAGTCTTGAAGAACAACAAAAGGAAGCAGAATTTGAATCCCTGTATAAAAAAGCTATACAGCAAAAGATGGCTGATGGCACCATAAATCAAAAATCAAATGGTGAAATCTATACCATTCCTATTGTAGTTCATGTGATACACGATGGATCAGAAATAGGGACTACCCGAAATCGAAGTGAAGCGGAAATTGTGGCCCTGATAGAAGAGTCAAGTCAGCGTTTTAGGCATCAGCAGCAAGGAGCACCCAATTTTAGCAATCCGAATTATGGCATAGATACAGAGTTCGAGCTTTGTCTGGCTTCAACAGACCCCAACGGAAATTATACCAATGGAATTGTACGCCATTATTATCCTGAGTATCACGTTTCTACTACAGGAAATCTAGTACCCTTTGCTGATAAAATTGCCTGGGACCCAAACCAATATATAAATCTTTTTATCTTCAGTTATCAGGGTGGATTTGGTGCCTATTTCATGGGGCGTTATCTAGCTCTACGGTATTCTAGTTTGAGCAGTATAACTTTGGTTCATGAGGTAGGACATTATCTAAATTTAAGACATACTTTCTATGGTAGTTCTTGTACTAATAACGACTGTCTAACAGATGGAGATGCTGTTTGTGATACGCCACCTAAAAGTTCTTCGGCTATCAATGCATGTGTTGGACAAAACCTGTGTACAACCGATGATGATGATACTTCGACCAATAACCCTTATCGTCCAGTTTCTTTGGGTGGAATGGGCGACCAAGATGATATGGTCCAAAATTACATGGATTATGGTCATTGTAGATCTTCCTTTACACTTGGACAAAAGGAACGAATGCGACTTTATTATGAAACCTATAAAATGAATAGCCTTTACACTTCACCTGCTTGTAATCCACAAACCAAACCCAATTTAGATGTTTCTATCGATAATGGCATTGACTTGGATATTCCTTGTGGGGGAAATAGCGGAAGTCCTGCCATTGGTATAGAAAACAAAGGAAACACTACTATTACTTCGCTCAATATAGAGGTCTATTTGAATGGGGCACTTATCGATACAGAATCTTGGTCAGGGAATTTAGCAGCAGGGGAAGGGAGTATTGTAGGTTTAAGCAATATAACATTTCCCGATGGAAGAAACAATTTGGAAGTTAGATTAACCGACCCTAATGGTCAAGCATCAGATGGAATATCAACGAATAACAGCACTTCCGAATACTTTAACATTGTACAAGGTGGCATAGAACTAGAATTGACAATTGTAGCAGACCAGTATGTTTTGTTCCACAATAATAGATGGGAATTGTTGGATGCCAACGGTAACATACTTGATGAAGGTTCTGCACATTTAGACAATCTGAACACACCTGGGCAAACGACTGTTTGTGCAGACCCTGGGTCTTGCTATACCTTTGTTATGTATGACGATGGTGGTAATGGAATGTGTTGTACCACTAGTATAGAAGGTAGCTACATACTCCAACACCCTGACGGAACAGTATTGGCTTCAGGCGGAGAGTTTGCTTATACTGATGAGACTTCTTTTTGTCTTAGTGATCCTTGTACAGCTTTTGGAGGAGACGCAGATAATGACGGGTTTTGTGCTAATGTGGATTGTAACGACAATGATTTTTATCAAGGTGCGCCCCAAACTCCTGGCACAGCTTGTGATGATGGAAATATTGCTACAGAAAATGATGTCATTCAATCAGATAATTGTACCTGTTCGGGTACTTTGATTTGTGCTGGATATGCAGAAAAAGACTTTTCAGAGACAAATCTTACCCATCGTTTTGCAGGTTCGGCAAGTACAACTGTAAGTTTTGGTGGATTAAAAGAAGATGTAAGATTTACGATAAGTGATATTAGTCAAACAACAGGAGGAAATCCTTCAAGTAGATACATAGAAGAAGTGACCATATCTTATAGAAATGCTGCTGGAAATATGGTTGTACATGGAACATATACAGGCTCACCTTCTCAAGTTTCAGTTGAGATACCAGGACCATTAAGTGAAGTGACTGTCAGTTTAGCAGATGCTTATGATGGTAGTAGTGCTGCTATTCTATCTGTTACACTAAATACTGTAGGATATTGTGACAGTTCAGGTGGTTCTTCTTGTACGAATGCAGGAAATGCTTGTAACGATGGTGATGTTTGTACCATTAATGACACCTATGATAGCAACTGCAATTGTGTGGGTACTTTCCAAGACAGTGATGGAGACGGAATTTGTGATGCAAATGATACCAATAATGGTGGTGGTAGCGGCGGCTGTGTCAACACATCTTTCAATTTCTCATCCAATCCATTGAGCAAATCAGGAAGTGGTAGCAATGCAACAACACTCAACTTCCCTAACAATTCTACAGATGTCTCTTTTAGTATTTCTAATATCAATAAGAAAATTAGTGGCAAGGCATCAAGAAGATACATTGAGCAAGTGACGGTAACTTATGTAGATGGAACAGGAGCTACTCAAACCTATGGAGTCTACAGTGGCAACAATACCAGCTCGGTCAATGTCAGCATTAGCGGTGAAGTACAATCTGTAACAATCAGCTTGGAGGATATTTATGATGGAAGTACCACTAGCAATATGTCTATAGACTTTAGCAGTGTGACAGCATGTGTGGAAAATGGAAACAGACTTGACAATGAACTCCACAATATATCAGAAATGTTCATAAGTCCAAATCCAGCAATATCAATGGTACAAATAAGCTTCTTGTCAAAATATAGTTTACAGGCTGCTATTCAAATAAGCTCAGTAAATGGTGAAGTCTTAAACAAACAATTAATGATGACCAATGAAGGTTTGAACCATACCCAATTGGATGTTTCCCAATTGCCCAATGGTATCTACTTTGTTGCTATCCAAATAAAGGGAGAAGTTAAGGTATTGAAACTTGTTAAAATCTAGTAAGCCCATTCATATCAACTACCAGACTATAATTTTATGGTCTGGTAGTTTTTAAACTTGTTTGGCAGAAACCATTTTGGACAAAAAATGGCTCTTTCTTTGTAATGTTTCTATAATGACCTGCCTTGCTCTCCTACGCCTGATGGAAACGATACCCACTGGCGAGACAGCCCAATGAGACAAGGAGGAGGGACGGCTGACGGTAGGAAGACTAGCTCCGACTATGGCGAATGGGTTGGTGAGCTAGTGCGTATAAGTGGACAGCAGGGAGCCGCCCACCCACAAAGGAATGAGCGTTCCGTACCAATAATAACAAACAGTTTTATTTAAATGATGTTTCTATCCTTCCTTCAAGACTTTGTTTCGCTGCCCAAAGCCAATGATAAACTCTCGAATTCTCATCATCTCTTCTTGATTGCCTGTTGCTTTGGCATAGGTTTCGGACATCAACATCATTGAACGGAAGAAAAAATGGTTCATTTCTTCGATGGTCATATCGTTGGTCCAGAGGTGAATGTTTTTGTCTTCCTTTTTTTCTCCATCCCACAAAGACAAGAAAAATGCCTTGGCTTCTTCTGCTTTTCCACTAGGCGAATCTGTAGCCATCCATTCAATTTTGGCAGGAATGTTCCCTTCGTCCAAGTGAACATTTAATTCTATTTTTGAGGTTTTGCTAATATTTGACATAGTTTTTTTCTTCAATTAAAAATTAACAACTTAATTATCAGTTAGTTATAAAAAAAAATAGTTCCATTTTAATGTAAACTCAAAATAAATCAAATGTTAAAAAAATATTAAGCATTAAACTTTTTATCTCAATTTTGAGCTTATTAGAGCAATGGTTGGCAATCAAACAAATGCACAAAAACAACCATTACTGCTTCCAGTAGCAGTCTATTTTTTCACAAAATCTTATACTATGAGTCAGCAATCATTTGAAAGCAACAACAGTCAATCGTTTTATGTAATGGCGTGGGTCGCTTTTATTTTGTCTTTTACAGGTATGG
>JAHDIA010000508.1 GCA_020631035.1 Chitinophagales bacterium
CGGAACGGGGCAAGCTTCGGGCGAAGGCGACTCCCCGCTTTCCGTTTCTATGGCGGCTGCCCTATCCACACACTGCCCAGTACAGACAAGGCACATGCCTTGTCTCCACGCACCACTACGCCGCCATATCCACTACAATCGGGCGTAGACATCGCATCTCTTTGTCTTTCATCGGCTCTACCATCCATCCGCTTCACGCCAAGCTCTCCAGCTCCCTGTAAAGACAATCCCGATTTTCGGGATGTCTCCACGAACCACTAGGTCACCCAGTCGATTTAAGTTTGCAACTTAAATCCCAAACAAAGCAAGTTTGCAACTTTCAAATGAACTTTATCTTAAAAATTTTTATTAAAGGATTAAGAAAACACAAAATACAACACAAAATATCTAATTTGGCAGCGTGATTCAGTATTACAAAAAAATAGACGGGAAACTACAGGAAATTGGGCAAATTGAGAAGGATTGCTGGATCAACATTTCGCCTCCACTTGACAATGAGGCACTGGAACAGTTGAGCAATGAACTAGAAATTCCTTTCGATTTCTTCCAAGACTCTATGGACATTGACGAGCAATCTCGCTTTGAACGGGAAGATGGTGTGGACCTGATTGTCCTCAACGCCCCCATTCGCAACAAAGACGAATCAGAACATGAGGCACACTACATCACTGTGCCTATTGGCATCATTTCCATACCCGATGCCATCATCACCATCAGTGCCTACGAAAGTCCGATACTCAATTACTTTCTCAACCGCAACATCAAAGGTTTTGACCCTGCCAATCAGCATGATTTCTTACTACGTATTTTTGACAAAACCATTTACTATTTTTTGGTGTACCTCAAGCGCATCAATCATCAAAGAAATCAATATCAAAAAGAGTTGTATCATTCGAGCCGTAATACCGAATTGGCAAAAATGCTCAACCTCCAAAAAAGCTTGGTCTACTTTGCCACAACCCTAAGAGACAACGACCAATTGATGATGAAAATCAAGCGCACCGACTTCATCCACATCAAAGATGATGAGGAAGCCAGCGATTTCTTAGATGATATTTTGATTGACAACAAACAGGCAAGGGAAATGGCAGATGTATACACCAACATCCTCAATGGCACAATGGATGCATTCGCCTCCATCATTTCCAACAATTTGAACATTGTAATGAAGAACCTAACCTCTGTCACCATCGTCTTGATGGTTCCTACATTGGTGGCGAGTTTTTATGGAATGAATGTGAGTTTACCTTTTGCACAAAACCCCAATGCTTACTTAATCACAGTCGCAGTTTCCATTGTTTTGGCAATCATTGTGGTCTACATTTTTAGGAGAAGCCAGATTTTATAAACTCCACACCTCTTTACATTCCAACATACTATAAAATAAAAACGGTCAGACCTTAAAAAGATCTGACCGTTTGCGATAATTTTCGATTAGTTCATACTAATACTCGACAATTCTTATTTAAGAACGATGAACTTCTGAGTCAATCTTTCTTCTTCAGTTACCAAAGTAACAAAGTAAGAACCAGGAGCATAGCTATTTACATCAAACTGTACTCTTTGTTGTGCGCCATCTAATTGAACTTCACGAGTATCAATTAATTTTCCACTCAAATCCATTACCATCAATTGTCCTTGACCAGTAGCTTCTGTTTGGAAAGCAACGTTCAAGACATCACGGCTTGGATTAGGGAATACAGTCAATTCTTCTGTCAAGTTGTTGATGTCACGAGCAGTAGCATTCAAGCTAGCCAACTCAATTGACTGACGATTTGTTACAACCAATGGGCTGTCACCATTTTCAAGTCTAGCACCACCAACACAAGCAGTAATAGTAACATCATCAATGTATACTTTATCCGCATTGGCAGAAGCGTCACAACGGAAACGGAACTTCGTAGAAGAAGAATAGCCTCCAGTAATGGTAATAGACTCATTGTAGCTAGTATTGTTGTTAAAGTCAGTACCACTTGCCCAACTTACAATACCGTCATACCAAGTAGCACCACCATCTAAAGAAACATCTAACCAGAAATCTTCACCACTTTCCATACTAACAGCATAAAAATGGAAGTCTACAGTAGCTTCACCATAACCATTTAAGCTAAGGTTGTCAGTTGTCATAGAAGAAGCTGCACCTGAATTGTCTCTAATGCGAATTGTGTAACTACCAGAACTTGCATAAGTAGCATAATTGTTTCTGTAGCAATCAGAACCACCATCGTTCCAGATGCCCCAGCCGCTTTCAAAGTTCTCAGTATCTACTGTAATACAATCACTTCCTCCTGTATCGCAAGGAGAACAAGGTCCACCACAGTCTACACCAGTTTCACCTTGGTTTTGGATGCCATCATTACAAGTAGGACAAGCAGAACAAGGACCACCACAGTCTACACCAGTTTCACCTTGGTTTTGGATACCATCATTACAAGAAGCACAAGCAGTACAAGGACCACCACAGTCTACACCAGTTTCACCTTGGTTTTGGATACCATCATTACAAGTTTCAGCTGGTGGTGGTGGTGGTGAACCGCCACCAAGACAGAAGTTCTTAGTTTCAGAAGAACCGAAAGAACCGCCAGAAGCCAAAGTACCAGTAGCATCAGAAATAGTGTAAGAACCATTGCCATAAGAACAACAGATACCATCACCATATGCATCATTGATAGTGAAATCGTAGCAACCATCAGCCAAACAACCAGTCAATGTAATTGTGCTACCATCAGCTTGATCAGCATAAGTACCACCAGAACCAATTGTTGCACCACTAGCATCTGTCAAAGTCCAGCTAGTTTCTTCTGGATAGTTGTCAAATGTAATAGTAATTGTAATATCATTTTCAGTACAAGAAGACTGACAAGCAGTACAAGGACCACCACAATCTACTCCAGTTTCACCTTGGTTTTGGATACCATCGTTACAAGAAGCAGTAGTACCACCACCGCCATTGCCACAGCCACCAGAGTTCAACAAAGAAGCTCTAGAACCACCTGCACCAAACAAAGCTCTCATTCTTGTTTTCTGACCAGCAGTAAACAAGTTCATACAAGCATCATCAGAGTAATCCATATAGTTTTGAACCATATCCAATGAATTACAAGAAGAGTGATTGCTAGCACAACCATAGTTGGCAGCATCAGAAGTTGGTGTATCACTTACAAAGTCATCTGCACCACAAGCACCGTCACCCCAAATGTGGCGAAGGTTCAACCAGTGACCAACTTCGTGTGTTGTTGTTCTACCACCATCAAAAGGAGCTTGAGCAGAACCGATAGTACCAAAGTATTGAGGACTCATAACTACTCCATCTGTAGCAGCAGAACCACCTGGGAACTGAGCATATCCTAAGATCCCTCCACCAATGTTACATACCCACATATTAAGGTAATCACCAGTTGGCCATGGGTCAACACCGCCTCTAGAAGACTTCTTCATATCGTCATTGGTTCCCCAGCTTGTTTTACTAGAACTTTTTCTAGTAATACCACTGGTTGCATTTCCATTAGGGTCAACAGAAGCCAAACAGAATTCAATTTCCATATCTGCTGCTTGAGACCAGTTGTTATTGGCATCAGAGTTATTACGACGGAAATCATCATTCAAAACCGTCATTTGAGACATAATCTGTGCCTCACTAATGTTCTCAGAAGAGTTTGAATAGATAACATGTACTACCACAGGAATGGTAATCAAACCATTCACTTTTTGTGCGTCATCTATATGTCTTTCGACATACTTTTGAGTGTGTTGTTCAATTCTCTCCATTTCTCCAATAATCTCAGGATTCGCTAATTGCTGCTGTTCGAGAACTTCCATTGCATGACAATTGCGCTCTTGCTGTGCAAAGAGGAGTGTATTGGAGCTAAATAAAAAACAGAGTAATACTGATAAAAAGATAGGAATAGATACTCTTCTAATCATTAGATCGAGATTTTAAAAAGTTAAGAAAAGATAGTTTAATCGAAGTAATGTTTAACAAGAATTAGTTTGAAGTTTATTCTTCAATACTCAAAACCCAGAAGCTTGGTTTTAAGCGAATATTCGCAAATATAAACATCTCAATTAACATTTTGTTAATAAATCTTCCTTAATTATTAGTTTTCGGATTATTTTTTTTTAAATACCTTTCTAATTAGCAAGCATGTACTTATACTTGCAATTTACGAATGTTTGTTAGTTTTGTTCAAATTAAAAGAGACACATACTAATTCAGCCATAACATCTAATGTACTTTTATTTAGAAGGCTGGGATGTAGCGGATAGAAAGAAGAAAAACGAAGAAAGAAAAGTAGCGAAAATACGCTCGATAGTAGTGGATAGCTCCCATTGGTTTGGTAAAATCGCAACAGATTTAATATCTATTTTGCCAAACCAATGGGACTAGTAGCGGATAGCGAGGAGTCAACCTCGTTTGAAAAAACAAACGTTCCGTACACAGTATTCAAAAAACTTGCAATAATAAAGGGAAGTCATAGTAAAACCACCATTTCCAAAGCATCTGTACCCAATTCTTCATTGAGACGGTCTCTGATTTGTTCTCTAGCGTAGAATAATTCCTGTTTAAGTGGCGCAGAATTGATTTTCAGGTAGAGACATTTTTTTCGTACGAAAATTTTTTCGGTGTATTTGCTTATAGGTTCTCCCATCAATCGGTTCCAACAATTGATGATTTCAACCTCTTCCAATTTGTCTTGTAATTTATAGGTCTCCAACAATTTGTTGATGGCCTCTTTGAGCGTTTGTTCATTGTCTTTCTTCATTGTATGATATTAGTCTGGTTTGGTCAAAATAGAACAATATTTGGTGAACATTTAACTTAATACTGTGTAAATTAAATTTCTATACATTTTGTGTGCATCTTTTCGTCCTA
>JAHDIA010000509.1 GCA_020631035.1 Chitinophagales bacterium
CCTATTCCTTTTATCAATGAGCTTTCATAATTGTATACACAATTGGTTTATTAGGATTTGTGGTTTATCTATTTGATTGACTGGTATTGTTGTTTCAATACCAGCTCATTTTGCTGTTGGTATGCTTTAGGGTAGGTTCAATGGTCAAAAAAAGCGACCAAAATTGCTGTTGGTCGCTTCCAATTTGCATTCTACAATGCAAAAATATATTTAATTCCTAATTATCAAAACTTGTCAAAGGCATTTATCTCACCACTGTAAAACGATTGCTGGCTATTGTCTCTCCATTTACAATTAATTTGTAAAAATAAACCCCATTGTTCAAATGTTGAACATTGTAGGGGATTTGGTGTTTGCCTTCTTGCGACAATGCTCCCAAATCAATTTCGTCCAATAATTTCCCATCTAATTGATAGACTTGAACACTGCTTGCTTTGCTTGTAGTGGCTAAGTTTAATTCAAATACCAACTGATTGGAGACTGGATTGGGAATGGCATTTATCCCTAATTCATCCAATGTGTTCATTCCTGTATTTACACTCTTCAACTCGCCAACACTCAAAGCATCTTTTTCGTAATGGGCTGGTCCTTCCATAAAGACGACATCCAATACTCTTTCCTCTTGTGCCAATTTGTCCCATACTTTCAAGATCAATGGCTCACCTACCATCATTCCATCTATGCCTTCTTCTGTATCATCGTCGCCATAAATCATTAGACCTATGTTGCCGCCTTGGTAAACTGTTGAGCCGACCAATAAACCTTCGGCATTGAATACACCCACTTCGTCTCCATAATTAACCACACCTGCTTCGGGTTCCATCACTACAACAATCGCATTGTTGGGATGTGGCATTCCGCTGCGGACAAAATGACTTGGGCTGACTGTTTCTTCTACTACATCTTCTGGTGCTGGACGAGCTGCGTGTGAAGGATCGTACTGCAAAGTATTGGCATTTGCCATTTTGATTTGATAGCCCTTGGTTTCCTGCATCACCAAATTGCCTGTTGGAATCGCTGGGATATAGAACGAACTCAAATCTTTGATTTGGATCACATCACTGGCAATCAAGCTCAATACATCGGCTGGCATGGCATTGCCCTGCAACCAATAGGCGATGATGTTCCAGCCTGCATTTAATGGAATGGTATTGCTACTAGGATCTACTTCTTCAAGACCATCTATCACCAAAGTAGTGGCATTGTTGGTTTTGACTTGGTAGCCTTGGGTAATGTCCCAACCATTGTGGATACCGCCTACCTCAAAAGTATTGATGTTCAGGCTTGGGATGTAAAAGTAGTTTAGGTTTTTAACCTGAATGACATCGCTGGAAATGTCCCTAAAGATCGCAGCAATACTGTCGTTTTCTGGAATGCAGTAAGACGAGACCATATCCCAACCTTGTGCGAGTGGAATGGATAATTGGCAGCCTGCTGTGGAATTGACACATGCACAGTTTGCCGCATCAAAACTGTCGAAAGTATCGGGATTTCCATCGTCACAAGATGGTGGAATAGAAATGACCATACAATTTACTGCATCCAAAGAATCAGTCGTCAAATCACAACCGTCGTCAATTGCCAATGGCATATTGATAATTTCACAAGTCGCTGCATCAAAACTATCCAAGGTCAATGGACAGCCATCGTCTGGATCGGGTGGAATGTTAATGATTTGGCAAGCAACAAAGTTAAAGTTGTCAGTGGTCAAATCACAACCATCGTCTACATCAGGAGCTACACTCTCACATTGGCAATTGGCAAAATCGAAACTGTCAGGTGTCAAATCACACCCATCGTCACAAGCAGGTGGGGTGTTGATAATCTGACAATTCACAAAATCAAAATTGTCTACTGTAAAAGGACAGCCATCATCGGGATTTGGTGGTACATTGACAATTTCGCAATTTACTGCATCAAAGGTATCAAAAGTCAAATCACAACCATCATCTACATCGGGTGGAATACTATTGATGGTACAATTGGTTCCATCAAAAAAGTCAACTGTTAATGGGCAACCATCGTCTACATTGGGTGGCGTAAACACACACTCACAAATGGTACTATCGTAAGTATCTACAGTCAAAATACAACCATCGTCACAACTTGGATAGGTACAAGAACCATCATCTACTGTTGCTGTAGGATCGTAATTAGTGGCACAAGTATTGGTACAGCCCATTACATCTACACAATCATCGTAGGTTACTTCCATACAAAATGTTCCCTCTTCCAATTGATTGAAAAAGTATCCATCTACCAATACATAATAAGTTGTTCCTGCATTAAATGTCCATTGTCCTCCTGCTGGGAAATTAGAAAATGTCGCACTTGGTCCATCTTCATTGCAATCAAAAAAGCTCAAGCTATTGCAACTGCCATCGGTACTTTGGTAAATCAACATTTGTGAGTTTTCTCTAACTCCCAAACTTCCTCCACAAGCACTGCTGCTTTGGGCAAGGGCTTCGAGGGTATACAAACCACTTGTACTTGGAGTAAAACTAAACCAAACCGAATTGTGTAAACCAGTACCAGAGTGTCCATTGACAATTTCACAAGTACAGCAATTGTTGTCTGAACCTGTTAAATTGATGGAATAATTGGTCAAATCTATATCAGATTGCTCAACAGTTGCTCCAACATTGCTATAAGGTCCCATTGAGTTGGTCGTTGTAGGACAGGCTGCATCAAATGCCGCAGAAATGTCAACCGCCCCAAAACACTCATTGTTTACAGGCGCACAGCCAGCAGAACCTTCAGGCAAAACAGTTACATTGTAGGTAATGGGACCATAAGTATCAAAACCTCCTACATTGCTAACCGTCAAGCTCACAATCAATGTTCCTGTTTGGTCAGGAGCAATAAATGCGTCTTGTGTTGTTACCGTTACAGGCGAATTAAGTGAGGTTCCTGAAAAATTCCAGGTCCAAGAAGTTGGGTCATTGGTCGAATTGTCCAAGAAATTGTAGGCTTGTCCCAAACAAATGGTTGAATTGCCTACAACGGTAAAATCTGCAACAGGAGGAGGCACTTGGCATTTTTGCAAATAAATATCGTTGCCAAAATTAGACCTTCCTGCTGTATTCAAATTGGTTACTGTATTGTACATATAACCCGCTTGGTCTTCAGTAAAATAAAAAGTACAATCACCATAATCCATCACATTAAAGATATTGTCAACCGAACCACAACTCATTGGTACTTGGGAATCACTGCTGGCATTGCAAGTTCCCCCACCTACTCCTAAACTATTGGTTTCTTGTGGATAAGTATCGTTGACAGGAAATGCTCCATTGTTCAAATAAAAATCTTCAATTCCACAAGCATTGTCAGCTGCTGGTCCCCAAGGGTGGTTCAAACCAAGCCAGTGCCCCGCTTCGTGTGCTAGGGTTACATTTTGTCCAATCGCCCAATAACTCATATAAATGCTGTTAAAAGTCGTCCCACTGGAATTGGGTAAATAGGTATAGCCTCCTACATTTCCTCCAATATTGGGTACCACATAAACATTCATATATTGATGAATGGGCCAGCCTGGAGCAATCCCTTGTACTGTACTCTCCAAATTGGGATCGCTGGCAAATGCACTTGCTTGAGCAGCCGTAATATTGTAGCGGTTAATGGCATACTGTCCTTCGTCAATTCGGCCATCACCATTGGCATCTTTTATACCATCTCGGTTCAAATCATCCCCATACAAATTGTTGTTGGTTGGGTGATCGTATTGTGCCAAACAAAACTCTATACAAGTGCCATTGGCAGCCGTTCCTTGAAAAGCAGGTGGCAAGTTATCGTCAGCATTGTCTTCTTGGGCAAAATAGGCATTAAGCGTACTCAATATGGTATTGATGATAAAATTATCTGTATCAAAACCCGCATTCAAATTGTTGGGGTCGTACAAATAATGAAATACCACAGGGATGGTCACAATATCTGTACAATCAGTATTCTTAAAATCACTCATTCCATTTTTGAGCATCTTATCTGCTTCGGCATTCAATTCCTCCTGTAGCTCAGGATGTGCGTCAAACAATTCTTGTGTTTTATGGTGTGAGGCACAGCTATGTTCTTCATCAAAACCCTTATTGTTTTTTTGTTGCCCTATAAGATTTAGAGTACACAACAATACTAGCAATGACAAAATAGATTTGTAATATTTTTGTATCATACGGTTTGTTCCAATTTTTATATGTTCTAAAACAGTTACAATATCCCCAATATAACTGACACCTGACACCCACACTATGCATTTTATTTCTTTCAGTCAATCATTTTACATAAATGTATTTTATTGTTTGGGACCAATTCGTTGGGTGCTTTGTGGGTTCATGCTGCCCGCTATCCGTTCCTATGTTGGTGTGTATTAGACAAGACAAGCCTTGTCTCTACCCACCAACATATCCACTACTATCGGGGGTATAGGGTTACGGGCGTTCTTCGTATGTACGTTTTTCCTCCGCTTTGGGCTAGACTTTTTGTATTTTTTGTTTTGGTAAATGATTATTTGTTTCTGTGTGTTTTCTGTTTAGGCAGGCATAAAACCTGCCCCTACAAATACATTCGTTTTCTGTTCGGGCAGGCATAAAACCTGCCCCTACAAATACATTCGTTTTCTGTTCAGACGCACGACCGTGCGTCTCTACGGGGGATATATAAAAAATGCGCCGCTTCCTTTTGGAAACGACGCATTTGTGTTTTGTCAATTGGACAGGTTTTTGCCCGTTTTAAATTGGACGGTTTACGCCCCGTTTTGTGTTCAGACCTTGCCTGCAAGGTCTCTACAGTCATTGAATTTTAAATCCGCATCGACGGTCCAATTGAATTTTCAATTTTAAATTCAATTATCGTGCAACGGTCAATCTTTCGATT
>JAHDIA010000510.1 GCA_020631035.1 Chitinophagales bacterium
CGATGTAGCTGCCAAACTTATTTTACAAGGAGCTTTCGACCCAATTGACGCCCCAGCTCCTGCCCCTAAACCAGAGGGAATCAATCACAGTGAATCTCAAAAGAACAATACCATTTATATGCGTGACGATTTGAGAAGTGAGAATCTCCTTCCTTTACAAACCCCTTATGACGCTATGTCTCAGTTTGAAATTGTAGGAGCAGGAGACGAAACAGTGAATGCCAGCATTTTCGAGATTACTGGTGAAGATGCTGTAGTAGACTGGGTATTACTCGAATTAAGAGACTTTACTACTTACAACATCATTGCCACCCGTTCGGCTCTCCTACAAAGAGATGGTGATGTGGTTGATACAGATGGTGTTTCAGCAGTTGAGTTCGAAGTGGCTTCAGGAGCCTACCATTTGTCTATTAGACACCGCAATCATTTGGGCGTAATGACTCAGACTCCCATCAACATTGGTAGTCAAACGGCTGTGGTCGATTTCACCAATCCTCAAACGCCCACATATGGAACAAATGCACAAACCAACATAGGAACCCTCAATGCGATGTGGTCAGGCAATACTGATGCCAACGACAAAATTATTTTCCAAGGAAATGGAGCGGACACCAATGTACCTTTCTTTGAGATATTGTTGGCAGAAGAAAATACAGAGCAAGCCCCTAACTATATTTTGAACGGCTACAATATGGGAGATGTCGAACTGAGATGTTTTACCATTTTCCAAGGTTTGGGCAATGCTCCCAACACCATTTTCTTCAATGTCTTAACGCATCCAGCCAATCTTTTGGCATCACCCAATTTTATCATTGAAGAACAATTACCAGAATAATATATTTCCTTGAACGAAAATGTTTCATAATTAATTTTTATAACCGATTCGAAGTTCGGTTGGTAAACTAATTTGCTTTAGTTAGTTTTTAAGAGTCTTATTTCAGAATTTTAAATAGACTCTAATTCGAAAGCCTAATCCTATGTTGTGGGGATTGGGCTTTTTTTATTTCTATACTTTTTCATTATTGGTACGGCACGCTTCATCCTTCGTTGCCTAGTGTCTCCCTGCTGTCCACTTATACGCACTCCCTCACCAGCCCATTCGCCATAGTCGGAGCTAGTCTTCCTAGCGTCAGCCGTCACTCCTCCTTGTCTCATTGAGCTGTCTCGGCAGTGGGTACCGTTGCCATCAGGCGTAAGATGACGAGGCATAGCCCTTGCTGTTTGCCGTTTGGCGTGTAGCGGATGGATACAAGAGACGACGAAGGAGCAAGAGAAGCGATGCTTATGCCAGATAGTAGTGGATATGGCGGCACAATGCGTGCTGGGATGTATATAGAATGTAGAGACATTCCGAAAATCGGGATAATCGAAATATTTTGTGTCCGCCGCCATAGGAGCGAATAGCTGGGAGTCGCCATCGTTTGGAAAATCAGCGTTCCATTCAAAAATGGAAAAATAGAATTATACTTACAATTTTGAATCATATTTCTTTATTTTATGTTAATAAACTTCAACTTTTTACCAAAAAAGCTTCTTACCTTTATAATGATTTATTTTAATAAAATAATCCCCTTATATGCCCACTACACGGATCAATTTGTGGTCTTGCCCTAGAAATGTGTCTACTGCTTTTATGTATTCCTTTGCTCAAAGAGCCGATACGACAGTATTGGACGAGCCTTTGTACGCCCATTTCTTAGACAAAACGGGGACCATTCATCCTGGTCGAGAAGAGACGCTTGCCATTATGGACAATGATGGTCAACGGGTTATCAAAAATGTATTGCAAGCAAACTACCCTACTCCTGTAGTCTTCTTTAAACAAATGACCCATCATTTGGTGGACATCGAATGGGATTTTATGTTGGAGATGAAAAACATTCTGTTCATTCGTGATCCGCAATACATTTTAAATTCTTATACCAAGGTCATCAGTCATCCTGAAATGAAGGACATAGGTGTTCGCCAACAAGAAACCCTACTCAATTATTTAGAAAACAAGGGAGCGCACATAGTGGTATTGGATTCTAAACAATTGTTGTTGGACCCAGCAGGTGTATTAGAACAACTTTGTCAAAGTTTGGACATTCCCTATGACGATAATATGTTACATTGGGAAAAAGGAGCTAGAAAAGAGGATGGCAATTGGGCAAAGTATTGGTATGGCAATGTACACAATTCGACAGGCTTTGCCGCTTATCAAGAAAAAGAGGTCCAATTGGCAAGTCACTTGACAGCATTGGCTACAGAGTGCCAAGGCTATTACAAAAAAATCAGTCCATTATCTATAAAAGCCAATGTATGAACACACCCACCATTGAATTTGGGGATTTTTTAAAGGTCGATATGCGGGTAGGTAAAATCCTAGAAGCCAAAGTATTTGAGCAAGCAAAAAAGCCCGCTTACCAATTGCTCATTGATTTTGGGGAAGAGCTGGGAAACAAACGTTCCTCAGCGCAAATCACACATCATTATAGCCCTAAATCCTTGCTTGGTCGCCAGGTTATAGCCGTTGTCAATTTCCCCCCAAAACAGATTGCCAATATGATGTCAGAGGTCTTGGTTTTGGGTTTATCAGACGGCAATGGAGACATAGTTTTATTACAAGCCGACCAAAATGTTCCTTTGGGTAGCCGAGTTCATTGATGGGCTTTAATTAACTAATAGCAATTTAACACTAAAAAAGGAAATAAAAGGACTTAAAAAGCGTAACTTTGCCTCCTTGAATTGCACCTTATACAATAAGGTATAACTAAAATCTTTTATACTCAAAATCAAATACTTAGAGAATGAGGAAAATATTTTTACATTTTATATTTTTATTTTGTTGTGTTGCCCTGTCAGCACAAATCACTCCCTTGGGTGATGTAAGAGATTTTGCCAATAGCAACACCCCTGTTGAAACCAGTATCAACAACCTTTCTACTTACAATACAGATTTTACGGTTACTGGTATTGTTTTGAATGGAGATGAGTTGGGAAGCATCCGCTACATTCAAGATGCTACTGGCAATATTGGTATTTTTGGTAGTGGTGGTTTATTGGACAATGTGGCACTTGGAGACAGCATTGTAGTAACAGGCGAATTGACAGCTTTTGCTGAACTTTTGGAAATCACATTGGGCAGTGCTGGAGATTTGGAAATTGTGAGTACAGGCAATGCCCTTCCAGAGCCAGAAGCGATGTCTATTGATGAAGTGTATTTACCAGAGAACGAAGGCAAATTGGTCAAAGTTTCAAGTGTTAGCTTTGTAGAGTCAGGAAGTTTTCAAAGCAACAGCCAAAACTATGGCATCACTGATGGTACAGGTGCAATGGCAGAAATTAGGGTCAATGCAAGTACCGATATTGCTGGTACACTCATTCCAGATGAGACCATCAACCTAACAGGCATTATGAGCCGTTTTTATCAAAACTTCCAGATTTTGCCTAGAAGTTTGGGAGATTTGGAATTTTTGGGCAATCCTCCTATTTTCTCTTCTACTGTTACACAAAGCAATTTGTCTCAAAATGGTTTCTCTTTAAGTTTTGAAACACTCAATCCAGGAACAACTAGCATTAATTATGGTTTGACTGAAGATTTGGAATTGGGTTCTTTGGAAGATGCGACTTTTACGACTGATCATAGCATTGACATTGATGGTTTGGAGCCAGGCAATATTTACTATGTACAGATCACATCAGAAGGTGAAACAGGTGATGTATCTACTTCTGGCATCATTCCTTTTGCTACTGTCTCTGAATCTACAGGTAAGATCAATATTTATTTCAACCGTCCTGTAGATACGGATTATGCTACTATCGAAGAAGCTACTTATTTGGGTGGTGCTTTTGATGATACCTTAATTGCATTGATCAACAGTGCTAAGTATACTTTGGACATTGCCATTTACAATATGGACAATGACCTTGGTGTTATTGATGCCATCAATGCTGCTTACGCCAATGGAATTGATGTACGTTTGGTTTCGGATGGAGAAACCATCACAGATGCCAACTTCAATCAAATAGACATTGGAGGCAACAAAACAAAGAAAGAAGATGGATTTGGTATTATGCACAACAAATTTGTCATCGTAGATGCAGATTCTGATGATCCCAATGATCCTGTTGTCCTTACTGGTGCGACCAATTTTACCGATGGACAATTGCTCTCTGATGCCAATGATTTTGTGATCATCCAAGATCAAAGTTTGGCGCGTACTTATCAACTTGAGTTTGAAGAATTGTTTGCTGACAAATATGGAACTGCTAAAACCAACAATACCCCTAAAAACTTTTTGATTGGTGGTATTCCTATTGAGCTTTACTTTAGTCCTACTGATGGTACCAATGAAGTAATCAGAGGTGCTTTGGCTACAGCTGATACCGATTTGTATTTTGCCTTGTTGTCTTTTACCAGAAGAGACATTGCTTACACCATTGAAGATGAAATAGCGGATGGCGTATTTGCTGCTGGGCTTTTGGATGACTTTGTCAATCTTACTCCAAACACACCAGAAAATCCTATAAACGATCCTTTTGAAATTTTAGCAGATGATATGGGTGATCGCTTGATTGACTATACTGGTTCGAGCCAAATGCACCACAAATATGCGATTGTGGACCCTAGCGATCCTGAGTCTTCTCCACTGGTTATTACAGGTTCTCACAACTGGTCCAATGGGGCACAGTTTAGAAACGATGAGAACTTACTCATCATTCACGATGCCAATATTGCCAATCAGTACTACCAAGCTTTTGTAGCGACTTACTTAGGAGAAGGTGGTCCAGAATTGCTTGACACTGTATTTGTTGAACCAATGGATACTATGATGATGGATACTATGAATATGGATACGATGAATATGGATACAATGAAT
>JAHDIA010000511.1 GCA_020631035.1 Chitinophagales bacterium
CATTTTTATTGGAAGCTGGGCGTGTAGCGGATGGATGAAAGAAACAACGAAGGACAAACAGAAACGAAGTTTACGCCTGATGGCAATGGAAAGCCCGCAGTGGGGCTTCGCAGGCTCAGCCACCTTTGGGGCTAAATGCGCCATATCCGACTCACTTGGTAAATCTTGTTGAACTCAAGCGAGGACTTGGAATGGACAGCAGGGAGTTACCTACCTACGAAGGTACAAGCATTCCGTTCTAATTATCCAAATAAAAAAGCCGAGTTTTCTATTTGAAGAAAACTCGACTAAATACTCTGTAATTTTCAGTTTACCAAATCGTTGAAAAATTATTTACATAATATTAGTTTATGACCACTTTTTCAATATGATTGGTAGATAAATCTTTAACAAGATAAACACCATTTTGAAGCATGCTGACATCTAATTTTTCTCTGGTGTTCGCCTGTAAAGACAGTTTTTTGACCAATTGTCCATCTATAGATAAAATTTCAATTTCGGTATCTGTAGAAGAGACTAAGCTAAGAAAATCTGTTGCTGGATTTGGAGCGATGGAAAGTAGTTGAGTTGACTCCTCTAGTTGCTCTTTCTTTGTGGCAAAATCATTGCTTGCTCCTAATCTATATACCCCATAGCCATAGGGTTCAAGAAAGGTCAAGACTTGAAACGAATTGCTTGTAGGGTTCATTATATTCCCTGAATCTCCTTCTGCTCCATCCATACTATGTCTTACACAATAGATCTTGTCAGGAGTATAGCCTAAGTCATTAACTGTAAAAGTGACCCATTGTTCTTGATCTGTGTAATTGGTTACAATGATGTACCCTTTGCCATTGTAGTTTCTGGTTCCAAAATCAACATCACATCCTTGATTTTGTGTGACCGTCCAATCTGTCCAGTGTGGCTCCCTGATCAAAGGCAATAAGTCATTTACATCCTCTGTTACTGGTTTAAAATTAAGGAACCATTGTTCTTCTGTGATTTGTTTGTCTCCACCATCTTTCCAATAGTTCATTCCTTTGGCTCCGTGTGCAATTGCTCCAAAAAGTTTTGCTCTAACAGACGGATCATTGGCATTTATTTGGGCAATGACTGCGGGCATTCTTTGACCTTCTAGATTGTCCAATACTTTAAGGTAATCTGTTGGGAAGCCTCTCCTTCCAGGATTATAAATATAGGTTCCTGTAATGTCTCCTAACATATAATCATATTGATAATCTGTTGCAAAGTTATCGGGTGTATCATTGTCTAATAAATGTTCATTATTGTATTGTCTAGCAATTCCAAACGTACCATTGAGTATGTATTGTGGGTGTCTTACCTCTCCATATATTGCATCTTCTAACTGCTTAACGGCTTCAATATTGTTAGCCAAGGGAGACCACCATCTATAATCATGCTCTTCTAAATCAAAATAGTAATAAAGTATGTTGTCATTCAAATCTTGCACACCAGGTATTCTTTCTAAGTCTGAGTCAACCCCAGAAATTGCTCTCAGATTGGTCAGCATTTGCTTGTTGGCTCCATTGGCATAGCCATTATTGTTATTATTATCGGTTAGACTATCGTCTATAAATGTGCCCAAACTAAAGCATCCCCACAGACCTGCATCTGCAACACATTGCAATTGCGATCTGGCCGACAATCTTGTTATGGTATTAAAACCTTGGTTTTTATATATGTCCAATTTTGGAGAACAAACTTCTCCAGCCATACCAAAAACAAATAGAGGTTGCCATTGACCATTTTCAAAGACCTCTACATTTCCTAAAGCATCAATAAAGACTTGTGAGCTTTCAAAAGGTTTTTTGCATACTCTATGACTGTCAAAACTCCTACCTGCACCAAAGTAAACATTGTCAATGTATACAGAGTAAGTAGCATTGCCTTCGGTTGGTATTCGTTTTCTAAATTGAATGGTCACTGAATTGGTTCCTTCAGGCACCTTGACAAAAAAGGTACATTCTTGCCAGCCTTCATCTTCAGTTGTTGTTGGGTCATCTAATTGAGACAATGCAAATGAAGCACCTGTTCCATTAAGTTCTTCTGGTGCGCCATTGAACTTAACAGATGCTTCAACAATGGGACCAGGACAAAGATTGTGTGCTTTCATTTTCCAACTAAAGGTATAAACCCCTGGTGATGGTGCGACAAATGTTTGTTCTGCAACCTTCGAATTAACGGCATCAATGACTATACTCCCAGGATTGGTGTCATAAGACTGAGTATTGGTGTAAAGACTATTTATGGTGCTATTGCTATTGGTAATATCAATAAAACTCCAGCCATTGGCATTGTTGTTAAAATTAGGATTTGCTACCAAATTGTTGCCATTGTCTCTTTGATAGTGTGGGCGTTCGGAACAAAACTCTTGAGCAAAAGTTGGCAAAGCAACTAAGCCAATTAGTGGCAATAAAAACAATGATTTAAAAATTGGTTTTAAATTTATATGGAAATTTTCCCTATGTGCCATATTTAATAGCATGTATTGTTTTAAAAAATTAAATTTCATAAGAAATTGTTTTAAGGAATTAGAAAATGGGTGAATCAAAAGTCCTGAAGATTCAGTACAATCATCACAATGTATCAATAAAATATGCTAGCACTTTATTCAAATAATCAATCCACACTACAAAGAAAAAGCACCTTTCACTCCTAAACAATTCTTTTTTTTTACATTTTAGAGCATCCTAAAAACAGCAACTATCAATTTGTTTCTACGAATCAAACAATCTTATCTAGCTAGTAAAACAATAACAAAAGGAGGAAGCTTTACTAAGAAAAAGGAGATAAAAAGTATTTAGCTGCTTTTTTTAAAAATAGGAATTTTGGAGCATCCTATCCATTCTTAGACTTATAAAAAAGCCCAATCTTTTTTTAAAGACTGGGCTTGTACTTAAACCGAAAAGTTTACCGTACCGACCAATTTTAAATTGGTTAAAAAATTAATTAATTATGAAACATTTTAACTAAATAATATTATTTGGGCAACTGTTCTTCAATGATAAAATTGGGTGATGCCAAAGTATTCTTGGGATGTGTTAATACATTGAAGAAAATCGTATTGGGACCATTGTCTAAACCTTGGAATATCGTATAACAAGTTAATTCTACATCTCCCATATTGTAGCCACTCAAAATATAGTTCGGGGCTTGTTCTGTATTCCCTTCTGCCAACAATACCTCAAAGAAGGGAACATTCGTATCTCCTCCATTTCCTTGGAAAATAATTTTATCATTGGCATCTGTATTTCCTGCCCACAATCCACTGATTGAACCCAAGTTGGCTTGAGCATATTCGCCATAAGTAGGAGTTGCTGGATTGGTAAAATCAATTTCGGCAGTTTGTGCTCCAAGATACATTGCTTGCTGTGTCATTACTCCTAAATGGTTTCTATGGCGAATTGACAAATGATAAACACCTGCTGGTACTTCAAAACTAACCGCTGAGATACCGTCTATGTCTACAATATCACCATCGCTTTGCAATAAAGCAGAACGGCTCGCAACTACTGTATAATCATTGTTGTCTCTCAGTTCCATCAATACCCAGTCTACTATGGCATTTTCTCCTGTTACTTCAAAAATGCTGGCATCAACTGTTTCACCTCCGTCTCCTACAATTTCAAACTCAGCCATATCATCATAAGGTGTTTGTAATGGAAGCAGGTTTTCGCTTCTCAAATTGTCACGCATATAGATGGTGTTGTTCTTTTGTGTTTCATTGTTACTGTTGCCCTCTGGTTTAGGCGCAGGAGCAGGAGCACCGCTTGGATCGAAAGCTCCTTGTAAAATAATTTTAGCTGCAACACTACCTCTAAAGGCAATGTATCCTTGATCAATGGTCGAATCAAACTCTCCTGGTTCCAAATCTATGATGTTGGTAAAGCCAGTAAATGGATTGCCATCACTGTCATTGGGCATTCCAGTAGAAGCCCCACTCCCTTGAGGAGCTAAAGTCAATCCTGTCAAATCACCAAATTGAACGATGTAGTCAATGTTGGGATCAAGCTCCGTAAAAGCATAATATCCAGTCGCATCGCTGGTGGTACTGTCAAGGGGAGTATTGGTGTTACTAGCATCGAATAAGTAAATATTAACGCCCATTACAGGAGGTTCATCCGTATCTTGAATGCCATTAGAGTTGGCATCTAAAAAAGTGTAATCACCCAAACCTGCCAAAGGTTCTGGTACTGGTACATAGCCCGCATCAATCGTTAAATTTTCATCGTCAGATGCAAGTGTAACAACTTGACTCATTGCATTTCCACTACCATCGTTCATTGGTATCGCATCACTGTCGCTTGCGTCATTGTTGCCTTGATTGGCATTGCTTAATGTATATTCTACACCATCTACTGTTACTTCAGATGGGAATTTAACCTTATACGCTCCTGCTCCTAGTTCATCAAAAAGATAGAGACCATCAGCATTGGTCAGTTGGGCATCAAGCATATTGCCATCAGCATCCAACAACATCACATTGATTCCTGCTAGACCAAGCTCATTGGCATCTTGAATACCATTTTCGTTTTGATCCAACCAAACATAGTTTCCAAGGCTCGCATTCAAACAAGGTGTTTCGTCCACTTCGACCTCAGTGCTAGCAGTGCCAGTACAGCCATTCTTGCTTACACTTACAGTATAGGTACCCGCTTCTGAAACAATTGGGTTTTGTTGATTGGAATTAAATCCATTCGGTCCTGACCAAGAAAAACTTGCTCCATTGGGTCCTGTTGCAAATAGTTGGGTACTTTCATTTTCACAAGTCAAGGGGCCAATATTCATTGCCGTTGGATTGATTTGTTCTATTGAAGAAGTAACTGTAAAACTT
>JAHDIA010000512.1 GCA_020631035.1 Chitinophagales bacterium
AACGTTATACAAAGGATTGGCATTATATTAGAATATTGGATGAGGTTACCTTTGTTGAAGATGCTTTAGATGTTTTTGGTATTGAAATAGAAGAAGAACGCTTGATGATTGCAATGGGAACTTTCTTAAAGAACAAGCCGCACCAACTTAGCAAAATACTTGATCCCGATTATGACATTCCAATGAATGCCAATCAGTGTGTTGGGATTGGACGCTATTATTTCCAAAAAGGGGAATTTGAAAAAGCAATGAATTATTACAATAAAGCTCTTGAGAAAAATCCAGATAATGTTTATGCTCAGAATGCCATAGAAGAGTATAATAAATTGCGTGAGGGATAAAAACGGTACCCTCCGCTGTAGTAGGCTAGTGCGGCAAGGAGGGGCGATGGCTGACGTTAGGAAGACTAGCACCGACTATGCCAAACAGCCTAATACAGTGGTGCGTACAAGTGGATAGCCCGACCCAAAGGGGCACGCCCAAAACCTCCCATCTTTTTGTCTACTCTTCTTCATAAAAGTATTGGCAATCATTGAAAGTGCTGGCATTTGTATCACATTTGTCGAGTGATTAACGAGTGGTGATAAGCTTGTTTTTGAACAAAAACAGATGATTTTTTCAAAAAGATTATAGATTGATAATCAACTGTTTAGTGTATTTTTTTTGTGTATTTTGCAATTGAAATTGCGTGAAACCTGCAAAGTTTTGTGCTTGCTTTAACAGAAAACTTATAGGATATTTGAGCTACAAGTAGCCACTATAGTGGCTACTTAATTTTTTAATCTGTAAAATAAATACAATTATGTGGCGAAAAAAACAATCCACTTTTTTGTGGTGCTTGTTGTCCGCTTTTGCATGCTGTACCTTTACAGCATCGGCGCAAATAAGCACCTATGAGCAAGCTGTTAGCTCCAAAACAGCCCATCAGCAAACACTCCAAAAATCAGGAGCGATTCCCTTAAAAACCTTAGCCAAATTGGATCGAGCAAGCTTGATTGCCGAAGAGGAAGCAAGGGTAGGAATGGGATACAACCCCATTGCAGCAACGACCCAAAAAGCCCAATATGATGTGGTAAAAGATGGGCGATTGACATTGTTAAAAGATGGCAGCCGTCTCTGGCAACTCAGCATTCAGTCGGAAGGTGCCTTGGCAATGAATGTGTTTTTTGAAAAATACATCCTACCTCAAGGAGCCAAGGTCTTTATTTACAATCACGACAAAAGCCATAGCTTGGGTGCCTTTACCAGTGCCAACAACAAAAGCTTTGAAAGCCTCACAACCGAATTTGTAGCAGGAGATGAATTGACCATTGAATACTATTTGCCTCGTGGCATCAAGGATTCGGGCAGTTTGGTGGTTGGAAGAATTGGACACGATTACAAAGGCAGCACGCTTAACCCCTTGAGTGAGGCAATTGACAGTGAAGCACCTTTGAGTGGTGGTTCACAAGCATGTCATATAGATGTCAACTGTCCCGAAGCAATTGATTGGCAAACCGAAAAAAGATCCGTTTGTCGAATCGTTTATTGGACTTATGATTACACAGGCTATACCAATGATGGGTTCTATAGTTATTGTTCAGGTGCGCTTGTCAACAATACGGCAGAAGATGGAACGCCTTATTTCTTGACCGCCAATCATTGCGTCTCTGAAGCATTGGAAGCAGAAAATTCGCTTATCTATTTCAATTATGAAAACCCTACTTGTAATGGTGCGTTAGTGAATCCCACCAGTCAAACAATTTGTGGAGCAACATTGACTGCCAATCACGAAGCAACCGATATGGCATTATTGGAATTGAGTGCGGTACCGCCTAGCTCCTACAATGCCCATTATGCAGGTTGGAACAGAGACAATGTGACGCCCAATTCTTCTGTAGGCATTCACCACCCAGCAGGAGATCTCAAGAAATGGTCTAAGGATTTTGATATGCCTAGTTCTCAAGGAGGGGGGCAGTTTTGGAGATGGCATGATGGGGCGCAAATACTGTTTAATACATATGTAGATCAAATATGGTTAGCGTATATGGATCAAGGAGCGACAGAGGGTGGCTCATCAGGAAGTCCACTTTTTGACCACCAACACCGTATCATAGGCCAACTTTATGGAGGAGATCTACTAGGATGCAATGGTGTGTTCGATGCCTGGTATGGCAAGTTTGCCTATTCCTGGTCAGGTGGCGGAACAGATGCCTCTAGCTTGGAACCTTGGTTAGATCCGCTTCAAACAGGACAAACCACTTTGGATGGAATGGATTTTGGTGGCGAGGTCGTCAGTTGTGAGCCTTATGTTTACTATTATGCTCCAGGTACACCAACTACACCCCCTCAACCAGCTACACTTCCAGCAAGTACCAATGCAGAATACAGCATTGTTGCCCAAGATAGAGAGGTACTTGATGGAGAAGTGATAACTTTTAAGGCAGGAAGTTCAATTTATTTGTATCCCGACTTTTTTGTAGAATCAGGAGGTGACTTTTTAGCGAGCATTGAGGCTTGTACGCCTTCTGCTGGCAAGACGGAAAAGCCAACAAACAATATCGTAAAAGAAGATTTGGCTGTTTCCAAAATGGAACTCTCACCCAATCCGAGCAATGGTCGATTTAAGGTGCAATACCAGATAGACCAAGTAGGAGCAAATGGCTATTCACCTGTCAGCATTGCCATTTACGACCTCAATGGAAAAATTGAGAAACAAATCAAACAAAGCGAAGCCCATCAAGAAGGAACTTACTTCATAGATGTAAACGTAGAAGATTTGTATTCAGGTGTTTACTTGCTCAAAACCCAAATAGGGGAGGAGCAACACATCCAGAAAATTGTTAAAATGCAGTAGGGGCGAATAATGATCCGCTCAAGTAGAATATGACATTTTTGTAGGCAATACGTCCCGCAAAATGTCCTATTTTTCCCCTAATCTACCTTAATAGGAACAGGACATTTTTGTAGGCAATATGCTATGCAAGAATGTCCTTTTTTTATGGGAGCAAATATTGGGTGCCTTGTCGCTACTTGTTTGCCCGCTATCCACTGCTATGGTGGTTCTTCCAAGACGCAAAGCATTGCGTCTCTACATCACCACCATATCCGTTTCTATCGGGGCTATTTTATAGGGTTCATCCATTCTTCGCCTATGGAAACTTAAAAGGAGAATAATGCGTTGTAAAATTGTCATACAAATCGAATCCCTCCCAGTTGGGATCCTCTTCACTGGGTTGGTAATGAATGCCTGAATAAATTTGATAGTTGCCTGCTAGCTCACTTGAAGCTTTTTCATAAGGAGTCAAGTTGTAATTAGTTGACTTATCTTTGCCACAAGCCAATGTGCCAAGCAACAAGACACATAAAAACCATTCAAAGTTGTTTTTCATAGCTGAATTTTTTTGTTAAAAACTTGAAAATGGTTTGAGATGAAATATAAGCTTGTAAATAATCCAACCTAATACAAATATACTTTGTTTTTGTTATATGCGTGGGTGTAAGCAGAAAAAATGGAAATGGACTTGTAAAATGAAGTGTTTTTAGAAATTTATGATCTATATAGGTCACAATAAGTAAAAAAAACACCTTGAAATTTGTTAAGCCTGAAACTTTTTAAATTGTTGACTTTCAGTATTCTATTGGTTTTTTATTTTTCTTTTAAGCTTGGAAATATCCGATAATTGAGCATTTTTGTGCTTGTACACAAAGATAGATTGGTGCATATTTGTAATACGATGAATGAATTTATTTTTTAACCTGTAAAACAAATACAATTATGTGGCAAAAGAAACTATCCACTTTTTTGCTTTGCGTATTGTGTGCTTTCACATTAGGTGCCTTTACAGCATCAGCGCAAATCAGTACGTACGAAGAACCTATGAGTGCAAAAGCAGAAAACCAAAATGCACTTAATCGTTTGCTACCCATTCCCCTCAAAACAATGCCAAGTGTAGACAGAGATGCATTACTGGCACAAGAGGCAGTACTCGAAGAAATGGGAAGACCCGAAATAGCAGCAAGCACCCACGAAGCTGTTTATGATGTAATAGAAGACGGGCGATTGACTGTACTAGAAGATGGCGGACAATTATGGCAACTCACTATCCAGTCAGAAGGAGCTTTGGCAATGAATGTGTTTTTCCAAAAATACATTGTACCCCAAGGAGCCAAAGTATTCATTTACAACGAAGATCAAAGTCAGGTCTTAGGTGCCTTTACCAGTGCCAACAACAAAAGTTTTGAAACCCTCACCACTGAGTTTGTACAGGGAGACGAAATTACCATCGAATACTACCTCCCTAGTGGCAGTAGCAATACAACTAGTTTGGTTGTAGGACGAATTGGACACGACTACAAGGGGCTTACCATTGCACCTCAAACGACAGGCGAAGAAGGGGATTGGACACCTCCTTATGGCAATGCACACGCTTGTAATATAGATGTCAATTGTCCTGAAGCTGCTGCTTGGGAAACTCCCAAAAGAGCTGTTTGTCGTGTAGTGTATTTGACCTATGACTATTATGGTTATGATGAAGGTGCGTACTATAGTTATTGCTCTGGTTCTCTTATCAACAATACAGCTGAAGATGGTACGCCATATTATTTGACGGCCAATCACTGTATATCTGAAGAGTTTGAAGCACAATCAGCAGTTTTCTATTTCAATTATGAAAACCTCAACTGTGGCAATACAGAAGGTCCCGAAAACCAGACTGTTTGTGGAGCAACATTGAGAGCCGCCTATGAACCCACCGATGTAGCATTGTTGGAAATGAGTGAAGTACCACCAAGCAGCTACAATGCTTACTACGCAGGTTGGAACAGAGATGATTTGACTCCCATTGCTTCA
>JAHDIA010000513.1 GCA_020631035.1 Chitinophagales bacterium
CAAAAAGCCATCATTGATATGGCGGCTGATCGTGGAGCATTCATTTGCCAAAGCCAAAGCTTGAATTTGTTTATGGAAAATCCAAACTACAGCAAATTGAGTTCAATGCATTTTTATGCATGGCAACGTGGTTTGAAAACGGGAATGTATTATTTGCGTAGTCGTCCTGCGGTTGATCCAATTAAATTTACTTTGGATGCTGAATATGCCAAGAAACGCAAAGATGAGCAATTGTCTAAGTTGCTTGCTGAAAAACAAATCAAGCAAAATAAGGTGGCGACCAATGGCAACGGGCATACACACCAAGCAATCTTGAATACAGTTGAACAAAACACTTCTGTTGTAAATGAACCTCCTGTGTCCGACTTGGAAAAGCCAGATGAAATAATTCACAATCCCCAACAAGCTGATTTGTTTGCTACTACCGATCAAGTACCCAAGCAAACAGTGGAGGTTAAAACAGTTACAAAAGTGATGGATGCTCCCTCAATGAGTGCCATCGAACAAGTTAAAAAAACTTGCTCCATAGATGATCCAGACTGTGAGAGTTGCAGTGCATAGGATTCGGAGCAATTTCATATAGCTATTGTTTAATGATTTATATCCCCTTTGGCATTGCCTCTGGGGATTTTTTTTCAAATCAAAAAAGAAGTCCCGCTCAACGTACGTGTACTGGGAATGTTTAAGCGGGACTCCAACGAATCATAATCAGTGGAATGATGTATCTATATATACAATGCAGTAATTTCAAAATGCAAGTGGTTTGGGATAAATTATTTTTTTGCAGCGTGTGTACTTCTAGGCTGCATCTTGGTCGGGTTAGCCAACGCATGTTTTAGGCTGCGTTGCAAATTTCATCCACCCGCAACATCCTACACTTTTACCCAAACATAAAAAAACTTATCTTTAGCTTTATGGACAAACTCTTGCAAAATATAAAAGACAAAATCAAGATTGCCACAGAACTAGAAAATGCAATTGAAGCGGCATTTACCTATGAAGCCATTGCCAAAAATACCTTATTGCTGAGGGAAGGGCAGTATTGTCGTAAATTGTATTTTTTATCGAAAGGAACCGTTCGTACCTACTATTTTCACAAAGACAAAGACACGACTTCCTGGTTTTATCGAGAAAATCAGTTCCTTAGTTCTTGGTATAGTTTCTACACTCAAGAAGCCAGTTATGAAAACATTGAAGCTGTGGAGGACTGCGAAGTTTACTGGATTACTTACGACAATTATCAAAAACTATTCATAGATTACCCCAAGTTTGAACGCTTTGGTCGCTTGCTAGCCGAAGAACAAAGTGCCTTTATAGATGCCTTTTCCAAAGGCTATATGTTTATGTCTGCCAAAGAACGCTACGACTCTTTACTCGCCGTTTTTCCCGACATTAGCCTACGAGTCAATTTGGGACACATTGCTTCCTTCTTGGGTATTTCCCAAGAGACCTTGAGTCGCATTCGGAGTAAAAAGAGCTAGTACATATTATGACAAGTTAAAATTGACAAGTGTAAGTGTTTCCTAAAACTGTACTTCACCCACACCCAATTTGGCTTTGTTCAAATGCCATTGGTCGAAATCCGTTACTTGTACTGTCCCATCCAAATTTCCATCGGCAGCATGATAGGTTCGCAAAATAGAAGGATTGACTTTCCAAACATCATAATCCGTATTTTGAATGCTGCCATCGTAATTGTAATCACCACTATGTAGCATATAAACACCAGCACTAGAAACTTTTAGTTGATTCGTTCCCAAAGCTTGACCTACACTACTCGAAAAATCAAAATTGGCAGTCAAATTGTTAATGGATACAGCAGTGGAGGAAACAACATCCATATGATTCCGATGCCGTACAAGAAAATAATATTCATTGCCTTCAATTAAATTGGCAAAGCGCAAGCCAGCATTCCCGCTTAAATCGCTTATTTCGCCATTGCTGTGCAAGAGACCTACTTGACTTTCAATCAAGATGGTTTGGGCATTTCCAGAAAGATTCGGTGTACCACTTCTAGCTTCAACCAAGACCCAATCGACAACAGTGGAAGGGAAAACCGTCACACTTACTGTATTGTTATAATTGTAGGGAGCTATATTGTAAGGTTGAGAAAGCGGCAATAAATTTTCATCATTGAGTGTCGTACGCATTTGGGTGCCATTGGGCATCATTGCACCCTCTAGAAACACTTTTAACGTTACCATTGCTACATCACACATTCCATCATTGTCATTGTCTCCATTGGGGCAGTTCGCACCAACATCAATCCTACATTCAGAAAGACCCGCACAACTTCCTCCATTCCAAGTATTCTCAGCAAAAATCAAAACATAACGGGCAGAAATACCTCCTAGGTCAGGTCCAATAAAACCAGTGTAGGCACTGTTCGCAGGAGCTTGGGGCAATTGAAAGGTCGCTGCCTGTGTCCAAGCAATGCCATCAACAGAATAATCTATATAGACATCTTTAAATCCATTGCCTGTTTGACCTGCTACATTGTAATTCCAAAAGGTCGTTTGTTTCAATTGATAAACATAGCCTAAATCGTAAACAATCCAATGTCCATTGCCACGTATGGGATTGGGACAAGGCGTCATTTGACAAGAAAGCCAAGTGTCCAACTCATTGCTAGAGTGTGTATCATCGGTACATTGCGCTTGAAGTTCATAGATGCATAGGCATAGCAAGCCTAGTATGGCTAAACCAATTCTAAACCACATAATTGATTGATTTTATTTTAGAAATTATACTTTGTAACCAATTTTTTAGAAAAAAGGTGTCACCTTTAAATTAAATCGAAGAGAATTTTTTCCTTACTGCATAAATCCAATAGGCGCATTGCCGCTTCCCACAGAATAAAAATTACCAATATTGGGCAATACATAAGGCAAGTCGGTATTCGATACACCAAACCATTGCGCCAATTCTGCAAAATACTCATCGGTTGAAATGTTCGGAAGCAAAATAGCACCACCTACATCACTAGCACTATTAAGAGCCAAAGAAGGATATTCTCCAAAAATTTGTCCACCATTGACCGCATCTCCCATTACCATAACATTGCCTCCCCAAGCGTGATCGCTTCCATTGCCATTAGAAGTCAAGGTGCGCCCAAAATCCGAAATGGTAAAAGTCGTCACACAATCAGCCAAACCCAACTCTTGCAGTGCCGCTTCAAATTCCGAAAGTGCCTTGCTTACGACTCCCAACATAGCCGTTTGATTGTCCAATACTTCATCGTGGTGATCCCAGCCACCAAAATTGACAAAGAAAGTTTGACGGTTGACACCCAATGTATTTCGAGCGGCAATTGTTTTGGCTATCAATTCCATATTGGCAGAAACAGGATTGTTGGAGAAGCTCGTTGCCAAGGGGGATATTCCTGCAAGCGCACTACTAAATTGCAAATGATTGTCCTGCGAATTTTTTATTTTATTGGTAAAAGTAGATTTAAAAATATCTGAATATTGCTGACTCAATAAATTATCCACTCCTTCACTCAATGCCATATCCAAGCCACTATTCCCATTGTGTACATTGATGCCAACACTTCCACCAGCCGACGCTCGAATGGCATATTCTTCAATCGAGTCTCCCACCTGAAAAATATTCGTTCCAGAAAGAGAAATGTTCATCGAAATATTTTGGTTGGCATTGCCACTATGCAAAATATCTGCCATTCGTCCCCCCCAACCTTTAGAAGAGCGAGTCTGTGGAATCGAAGTCTGCCACTGCTGAATTTGATCGGCGTGTGACAATAAACCAACAGGTATATTGACACTTCCATTTAAATATTGACTTTTACTAGTAGGTTCAACCAATGTTCCAATATTAGAAACAAAAGACAGTTTATTATTGTTAAACAAGGTCTGCACTTCAGGCATCGAAGGATGCAAACCAAACTGCTTCCCATTGGAATCTGTAAAATTTAAAGGCAACAAACTTCCTTGTGACAAAGCGAGGTTCGCCCTAGTATTGCTATACTCTGTATAATGATTGCCATTGCGGGGAACCAGCATATTAAAACTGTCATTGCCACCTGCCAACAAAATACAAACCAATGCCTTGTAATTTCCTCCTGCAACTTTAGGTGGCAAAGACATTCCCGCCAAGGAATTAGCCAAACCTAAATTTAAAATAGAAGACAACAATGTAGTCGAACCAATCGCAGCACAAGAAGCTGTACCCAAAAAACGACGACGACTCATTCCTTTATGATGATGCTTGCTCATTTGTTTAATTTTTAAATTTACTTTTAGAAAATAAAGGTGACACCTTTGAATATAAGATTAAATTTATTTTTTATGGTGCAACGGATTTGGCATTGTGCAAAGTGCGTGCTGGTTAGCCAACGCATGTTTAGTCGCTCCAGCACTCTCATCCTTCCGTATACGCCTCGCTCCAAATCTTAAATCTTATTGAATTTTCAATTCATTTCTGTATCATATACTCTGGTGCCACAAAAGACAAATACAAAGCAGCCTTAAGCCTGTCATTGTTATTCGATATTTGATTGAGCGTATTGACAATAGAATTTTTAGTTTCATCGGAAAATAGCCCACCCGTTAAAATCAAATCCAATCGTTCAATCAATGCAATAGGATCATTTGCCAATGCCAACTCATCTGATAAATCAAGAGCTAGGTAATCTACAGGATTTAATTCGTTGGGTTCATAGCCTGGAGCATTCATTACAGTATTGCTGGCACTCGTCGCAATTTCACCATAGTACTCATTGACAAACCAATCATACACCAAATTGATGTAATTAATTGAAGTAGCCGAAGTATGAATTTGATATTCGGGCGCAACCAAATCCAAAGTAGCAAT
>JAHDIA010000514.1 GCA_020631035.1 Chitinophagales bacterium
CAGTATAGGACGAAAAGATGCTGCCAAAATGTATAGAAATTTACGTTACAGAGTACTTAGATTTCATAGACTGTTTTAATAAAAATGGGCAATAAGACAAAGAACTATGGACCATCGACAATCGACTATTTTTTTGTGCAACGTTCCTCTTTCATGGCTGCGTGTACTCTGGTTAACCAGCGCATGTTTTATACTTCGCACAAGCGTTCATCCGCCCGCTCGTCCTGCGCTTATCAGCTTCGTTCAAGAACCATTACTTGCTCTTAACCCTTGTCATTGTTTCATTTATTTTGTACAAATGGTCTCCTAGCTTTTCGACATTGTTGATGATATTCATATAATGAATGCCTTCGGCTGGAGAGATGATTTTTCTGTCAATTGAATCAAATACCAGTTTTTGCAAGTCGGTTCGCAAATCATTTATATAATGTTCGAGTGCCTGTACATCCTTTATAGAAACCTCCACAAAACGTTTGTTGATATTTGCATTGGTCAATTTGAGTTGTTGTTGAACCATCTCAAAGAGTTCTTTTATCTTATCTCGTACATTGTTGGTGATATTGGCACCCAATTGCATAATTTTTTCATTGGTTAAGGTCATTTCATAACAAATATCACCTATGCGTTCCATCTCATTGACCATACTCAACAATATTTGAATACGGGTTGCACCTTCCTTGCTGATGGAGGCCTCAGAAGTTTGTACCAAAAAATCGATGATTTGCTTTTCGACATTGTCTGTAATGTGTTCTCGATTCTTGATTTTTTCGATGATGCGTTCTCGGTCCCTGGGGTTTTCAAAAAGCAAATGGCTAACATTCCCCAATAAACGTTCCAGCAACTTGCCCAAGTTTTGGATTTCTTTTTTGGCCTCTGCCATTGCCAAATCTGGTGTATTGACAAAGCCACTTCCCAAAAACTTCAATTTAAATTCTTCATCTTGTGTCTTTGAGGAAGGAATCATTCTAGTAGCAAGATTGATTAAAAAAGGAATGAACCAAATAAATACTGCTGCATTGATAAAATTAAAAATGGTATGAAAAGTAGCCAAAGCGGTTGACATACTTTGTACATTGTCAAAAGGAGAGGCAGCACCTGCCCAATGTACCATAGAATAATCAATGGCTCGTAAAAACAAGGGCATCATAAAAATCATCCACGTCACTCCCAATATATTGAACAAAGTATGAATCCTAGCCGAGCGTTTGGCGTGAATATTGCCAACCAAGGCGGCTAGTTCTGCAGTAATGGTTGTTCCAATGTTTGCTCCCAATACCATTGCTGCTGCCAAGGACAAGGGAATAACTTGATTGGCACACAACACCATTGTCAATGCCATGACTGCACTTGATGATTGGATGACAATGGTGAGCAAAATCCCAATCACTACAAAAATGAGGGTAGACAAAATGCCCAAATTGGTAAATCCGCCTATAAATTCGTGTAGTCGTATATTGGCATTTAAGTCTGGAACAGCCGTTTTCAATTCTTCCAATCCCAAAAACAAAATGCCAAAACCCACCAGTACTTCCCCCAAAAAACGCCATTTTTTTCTTTTGATAAAAATCATCGGCAAACCGATGGCAATGAGGGGCAAACTCAAGGCAGAAATTTGAAATTGGAAACCTGCCAAAGAGACAATCCAAGCGGTCATTGTGGTACCAACATTGGCTCCCATCAAGATTCCTGCCGATTCAAATAAACTCAGCAAACCAGCATTGACCAAGCTGATGGTCATTACAGTGGTAGCCGAAGAAGATTGCAATATAGCAGTAATAATGAATCCAAACAGTAAACCAAAATAACGATTGTGGGTCATTGAGCGCAAAGCCAACCTCAATTGGTCACTTCCCAATTTTTGCACACCTTCACTCATTATCTTCATACCAAAGACAAAAAGGCATAGTGCGCCCAAAATTTGTAATATGCTAAAGATGCTAGGCATCATAAAATGGCATTGATTAAAGAGCAGTTACTGCCTTGAAAAAGATTAAGAAGCTGTCTGAAAACCCCTTACTGGTTTACGACCTCGTCTCAACTTCAGAATAGGTTTTCAGACAGATTCTAAGCCGCAAGCAATTTGATGAAAAATACCAGAGCAATACTGAGCACCAAACCTAAAAAGACCTTAGCCAAATCCAAACTGACATCTCTCAACACTTCTTTTTTAACAGCATTATCCAACAAATATCTTATGGTCAATTCTCTACCTGCCAATAGTCCAATAAAGACCCAAGTTGTACTCATTGGAATATTGTTCAATTCTTTAAAGAAATACAAGACTACACCATAAATCGCATCAATGATGGTTGCCGAACGAATGTCTACCGTATTGGTTTTAGACTTGACAATTTCCTGAATGGCACCACCTCGTCTGTAAAAAATGTAGCCCAATAATGCCAATAAGACCGCCAATGAGGCCATTAAAACGGAAAAATCTAGTTTACGAGGTAAGTAAACATAGATATTGGCAAAATCTTGTAGCAACCACTGTGCCCATAAAAAACCTGTCGCACACCACTGGGCAATGGTCCAATACTTGCGTTTTTGCTCATCGAGCGGATTTTCGATAAAACGTTTTTCTAGCGACTTGGTGATGAGCAAATACACCACTGCAGCTGCTCCAAAAGCTACTGCATAGCCCATCATCGACTTGGTCACCATACTATATAGATTCTTCTCATTGAAGAAGGTCAATATCAAGAAGGAGGTACTTACTGGAATACCCGATCGGGTAATAAACATCAATACCAGGGGTGGTAATAAATAATACCAGACAAAAGGATCGGGCAAGGGATACTTGGGGTTTTCAATGCTATATCCCTTACTAGCATCACCAATCAAACGCCCATAGGAAACATCACCGCCATAGGCATACCAGCCATAAATTAGGGTTGCTGCCAAAATAGATCCAGCAAATAGCCAAAGAACATACCAAGGACGTTTTTCGTTGGAACTCAAAAAGGTTCCTAGTGTTTGTATACTATCGTTTCCTACAACAGAATAACCTGCCATAACAAAGCCTAAATACATTACAATTGTGGAAAAATCCATATATTAATCTCGTAAAGTGTTAACTGTTTCGGTTTGGTTTCTCAAATATAAGACGCCAAAGATAAGACGAAGTATAAGCTTCTCAAGTCAAATTTGTATTATGTTTGTGTTAAGCCTATATTTCCCTGCTCTTTACAATTCATTCTAGTGGTTTTCAAAGCATAGACGCTTGTTTTCTTCCCAAAAATCCAATAATTTTGCTGCGTTTTTCGTAGACCTTGTTAATACTATACTATAAAATCATTTTTATAACTCAAACTGGATAGCTTTATGAGTGTCATGAACAAAAAACAACAGCGGATTTTTACCATAGCTTTTGTCATATTCATTATTTTGTATGTTTATGGTAAATACTTGAGATGATTGACCAAACTTATATTGATGCGTGTTCTGCAAATGCCAAGCAGACAGCGGTGGTCCGACATTTCGGCAAATAAGTAGCGACGATTCCGATTCATCTGGATTGCTCCTATTATCTATCTATTACTAAACCAAACTTCTATGTATAGACTTTTTTCAACACTTGTATTTGTTTGTTTTTTGGCTTTTTGTGCTTGTCAAAATGGTTCGGCTCCTGCTAGTAGTAGCACAACACCAACAAGCAAGACTAGCTTTAATGCTGATGGCTATGAACTATCGGACATAGCGGGAGGTATGCAACGAGCCTTGAAGAAAAACAATAAAGATCGCATGATTGAAGATGGCACCTTGCTCAACAATCAGAGAGAGGGCTCGTGGACAAGCTATCACGATGACGCCAACAATATGCCTGCTTCGGTCACTTCCTATAAAAATGGTAAAAAAAATGGGACAATGGTCCGCTTTGGCAAAACGGGACAGCTTGAAGCACTAGCCAATTATGTGGATGACGCGCTCAATGGTCCCTATACCAAATATGTTCGTACCAAAGTTGTCGAAACTTCTTTTTACAAGAATGGTCAATTGGAGGGTAGTCGCAAAACATTCTATGATGATGGCAAGATCAAAACGGAATCTAGCTATGTCAATGGCAAAAGAAATGGAATGGAACGCTACTACGATTTGGACGGCAATGTCACCATCGAATATGAATACCAAAATGGGGAAAGAATCAAAAAGTAAAATGAATATTATGAAAAAAGTTTACTATTTATCAAGTTGCGATACTTGCAAACGGATTATGAAGGAAGTGGGTGTCGATGATGGTTTTGTCCAACAAGACATCAAAACGGAGAAAATGACCAAGGAAGAGTTGGCAGAAATGGCAAAGCGTTCTGGCTCTTATGAATCGCTGTTTAGTCGTCGTGCGAGACAGTATGCGGCAAGGGGACTCAAAAATCAAGAACTCAGTGAGTCTGATTATGAAAGCCTGATTTTGGAGGAATATACTTTTCTCAAACGTCCTGTCTTCCTTATAGGTGACGATATTTTTGTAGGCAATAACAAGAAAACGGTTGAAGCCATTAAAGTCAAATTGAATGCATAAACCCATAAAACAAAACATATGAACATCGAAGAAGCTAGAGATTATTGCCTTGCCAAAAAAGGTGTTACGGAAGGGACGCCCTTTGGGGACAATGTATTGGTCTTTAAAGTCCTTGACAAAATGTTTGCAACTTTGAGCCTAGATGAAGATCAAGATATGAATCTCAAATGCGATCCTGAGCGTGCCATCGAATTACGGGAAACATATGACTACATCATTCCTGGCTACCATATGAACAAGAAGCATTGGAATACCATTAAAGACATTTCTTTTGCTGATGACAAACTCTTTCGAGAACTCATCGATCATT
>JAHDIA010000515.1 GCA_020631035.1 Chitinophagales bacterium
CGATACAGCAGAGGGTTTTCAGACAGGTTCTTAAATTGCATCCACCCGCTTCATCCTACTCAATAAATCTTGAATGCAAAAACATTTATCCATATTGCTATGTTTGTTGGCTTTGCTTGTTTGTTCTTGTAGTGAACCAGAACCTTTAACTGTAGTCAAACGTGTTTTGGCTAAAAACTACACCCTTGACTTAGAACGAGATTATTCAAGCAAATCAGGCGGTAATTTTCCCGTCAATGGATCAAACTTTATGAACTATGAAAAGTTTGATTGTAAATTACTCAGACCATTTGACGCTGAAGCTACCGAGGCAGTTGTTCATCTTATTTTTACTGACAATGATGGAGATCAATATGATTGCTATGTATATTTAATCAAAGAAGAAACTTGGAAAATAAAAGCCTTTAGAATGCTTAACTTTCGTACTTACAAAAAGCCCCTTCAAACTAAAGAGGAAGAAGAGGATTTAACCCCAATGATCGATTTTAATCAATTTGAAGAAATTGACACGACTGATAATCAACTTATATTCTTATCAGACCATCAATTGGTTGACTATTTTGAACAGAACAAAGCAGCCTTTGATGAGCTTAAAAATTTGTACAAATCAGAACACTCATTGTATTTAAAGTCAGTCATTGATTCTTCTAAAAAATTGCCTCCAATGATGACTGAATTGGGAATAGTCCATATTGAAGCGGAACATTGTTCTCAAAGAATCTACCGAAACTACTTTATTTTAAAAAAACAGGAAGACCAAGGTTCTCTAGGTTTTATGTATGCTCCCCAAGAATGCTTCGTTCCCAAAATGAATCCAGATAACTTTATCTTGATACGCTATATAGAGCCAGATTGGTTTTTGTATAAGCAGATTTGATTCAAGGAGATTTTAAAGAGAAGCCACGGAGGGCAAATCCCACAAAAATATGCTCGATAGTAATGAATACCCCGCACCCCAATTTAATTGGGGGAGGAGTAGCAATGGATAGCGAGGAGTCACTATCGTCCGAAGCCCTGAGTGTTCCATCCTAATCATACTACTTAAAGTATTTTTTAGTGTTATCTTTGTAAAATGAAAATCCTAGCTTTCAAGCATTTATATAAAATACCCATTTTGTTGACAACAATATTGTTGTGTTGTTCTGTATTGCAAGCGCAAAAATTAGATTTGGCGTATTATTTGCCACAGGACATTCCCTATGATGCCAATATCCCAACTCCCGAATCTTTTTTGGGTTATGAAGTGGGAGAATGGCATGTGGGACATTCTCAAGTTCATTATTACTTACAGCATTTGGCAGAAAAATCTCCGAGAATGAAGATGGATGAATATGCTCGCTCACACGAACAACGTCCTTTGTCTTTGGTCTATATTAGTTCGGAAGAAAATCTAAAAAACTTAGAGGAAATTCGGAAAAACCACCTCGCTTTAAGTGATCCTTCGATAAAGGACAAGCCCGATTTTAATAAACAGAAATTGGTGGTTTATTTGGGGCATTCGGTACATGGCAATGAATCTAGTGGAACCAATGCCGCTTTGTTGGTTGCTTATTATTTGGCAGCAGCCGAAAGTGACTATGTAAAAAAATTATTGGACAATACGGTTATTTTGCTTGACCCTTGTTTGAATCCCGATGGTGTGGACCGTTTTGCCTCTTGGGTCAATCGCCACAAAAACAAAACCCTCAACCCCGACAATGCAGACAGAGAATATGATATGGCCAGGTGGACGCACCAATCATTATTGGTTTGATTTGAATCGAGATTGGTTATTATTGCAGCATCCTGAAAGTGTAGGGCGCATTGAGAAGTTTCACGAATGGAAACCCAATGTCTTAACGGACGCCCACGAAATGGGAACCAACAATACTTATTTTTTCCAACCAGGCATTCCTTCCCGTAACAATCCATTGACCCCAAAAAATACTTTTGACTTAACACACTCCTTGGCCGATTACCACGCCGAAGCTTTGGATTCTATTGGCTCTTTGTATTATTCACAAGAAAGCTTCGACGATTTTTACATTGGCAAAGGTTCTACTTATCCCGATTTAAATGGCTGTGTGGGTATCTTGTTTGAGCAAGCCAGTTCTAGAGGGCATTTACAACACAGTAGTAATGGATTGGTCAGTTTTCCGTTTACCATTCGCAATCAACTCAACACTGCCCTATCGACACTAAAAGGAGCTTTGGCATTGAAGAAAAACTTATTAAAACACCAACAATATTTTTATGATTCGGCTTTGAAAGCAGCTAAGAAAGACAAGACCAAAGGCTATATTTTTGGAGATGATTTGGATGAGAGTAAAACCAATGAATTGGTCAGAATATTGCAAGGACACAAAGTAACACTCTACCCTATTGACAAAGATTATAAACAAAAAAATGGTGTACAATTTAAGAAGGGAAGTGCTTATTATGTCCCATACAATCAAGCACAATACCGTTTGATTAAATCTATGTTTGAAGAAGTAACGACCTTTACAGATAGTTTGTTTTATGATGTTTCTACTTGGACTTTGCCACTTGCCTTTAACATTCCAAGCGAAGCAGTTGGTGGCAAAACACCTAGTTTAGGCGACCAAATCAACACGCCTGTCGGCAACAAAGGAATGATTGTGGGTGACACCCAAAATGTGTTTGCTTATTTGATTGAATGGAAAGACTATTATACTTCCAAATTGTTGTATCAATTATTGAATATGGGGGTGAATGTAAAAGTCGCCACTGATTCATTTAATGCAAAAACGTCTAAAGGAGATATGCCTTTTGGGCAAGGCACTTTATTGGTCAGCATTGGCAATCAAAAAAAGAAAGAAAATCAAATTACTAGGTTATTGCAGGCACATTATACACAATATTCGGGCAAAGCTTATGCCATCCAAACGGGTCTTACTTCGGAAGGCATTGACTTGGGTAGTCCGAGTTTTAAGTTGTTAAAAATGCCCAAAGCTGCACTTATTGTAGGCGAAGGAGTGTATGCTTATGAAGCGGGTGAAGTTTGGCATTTATTGGACCAACGTCTAGGAATGCCTTTGACACTTTTGGATATAAAAGACATCAGTAGTACCGATTTGCAAAAATACAATGTGTTGATTATGGTGGGGGGCAATTATGGTATGCTCAGCAAAGAACGCATTAGGGCTTGGGTATCGTCTGGTGGCACCTTGATTGCCCAAAAAGGAGGTAGCAAATGGCTGGTTGACAATGCGGTGTCTTCTTTTAGAATCAAATCTTCGATCAATGATGTACCTGTCAATAGCGACCACCAACACCATCATTACAATTCGATTAGCAAGAAAAAAGGTGCGCAAGTCATTGGTGGAGCCATCTTTGAAACCACTGCCGACTTGAGCCATCCCTTATTGTATGGATTTGAACAAAACAAGATTCCTGTTTTTAGAAATCACAAGACTTTTTATCAGTTGCCCAAAAATCCACATGCCAGTCCTTTGCGTTATACTCAATCTCCTTTGTTGAGTGGCTATATCTCCAAAAAGAACCTCAATCAACTTAAAAACACACCAGCTCTTTTGGTGGGAGGTGCTGGTCAGGGAAGGATGATTTGCTTTGTAGACAATCCGAATTTTCGGGCGTTCTGGTTTGGCACCAATAAACTGTTTTTGAATGCCTTGTTTTTTGGGCATTTGATTGATTCGAGGTCAACGGAATAAAAAATTGGGAGATGTATATTTGAACGGAATGTTCAGTGCTTTGTGGGTCGGTGTCTCCCCGCTGTACGCTTTTACTCCTCCCCCAATTAAATTGGGGTGCGGGGTAACCGCTGCCATCGGGCGTAGGTGGCATGTTGGGTGCTGCGTTGGGGATGTTTTTTTATGTTGTGTGGAAAAACTTGTGCATTTTCCGAATCATCCGTTTCCTGTTCGGGCAACCATAAAGGATGCCCCTACGGGTTTTTGTTCGGGCAACCATAAAGGATGCCCCTACGGATTTTTGTTTGGGCAACCATAAAGGATGCCCCTACGGATTTTTGTTTGGGCAACCATAAAGGATGCCCCTACGGATTTTGTTGGGGTGGATTGTAAATTTCGCCATTTAATATGATGGTGTCTACCAAATCACTACCAAATGAATATGGAATAAATGCAACACTTTCCATTGGTTTTGAAATGAACACATTGGCGTGTTTGCCCCTACAAATACTTCCGTGGGTTTTGACCATATCCATTGCATAGGCACTGTTGATGGTGGCAGCATTGATGGCTTCTTCTGGGGTCATTTTCATTTTGATACACGCTAGGGACAATACAAAAGGCAAACGTCCTGAAGGGGTGGAACCTGGATTGTAGTCTGAGGCAAGTGCAATGGGCAATCCTGCATCTATCATTTGTCGAGCGGGGGCGTAAATGAGGTTGAGGAAAAAAGCTGTTGAAGGCAAGAGCGTTGGCATTGTATAAGAGTCCATTAAGGATGCAATTTCAGCTTCTCCTACATATTCTAAGTGGTCTACCGAAATGGCATTGTTGGCAACTCCTACTTGTACCCCACCCGAACATGCCAACTCATTGGCGTGGATTTTGGGTTTGAGTCCGTGTGCAATTCCTGCTTTCAGTATTTGGTCGGTTTCTTCCACCGTAAAAAAGCCTTTGTCGCAAAATACATCGCAATAGTCTGCTAGGGATTCCTTGGCAATTACAGGCATCATTTCGTTGATGAGTAGGTCGATATAGCCTGCTCTGTTTTCTTTATAATCACTCGGAATGGCGTGGGCTCCTAAAAAGGTGGCTTTGATGGGAATGGGCGACACTTTCTTGAGTCGTTGAATGACTCGAAGCATTTTTAGCTCTGACTCCACAGTCAAACCGTAA